>NZ_JASGFD010000077.1:0-16747 GCF_047605705.1 Silvibacterium sp.
GCAAGTTCATCATTGCCGACACGCCGGGCCACGAGCAGTACACGCGCAACATGGCCACCGGCGCCTCCACCGCTGACCTCGCCATCATCCTCATCGATGCGCGCAAGGGCCTGCTGAACCAGTCGCGTCGACACGCGTATATCTCGGCGCTGCTGGGCATTCCGCGCGTGGTGGCGGCCATCAACAAGATGGACCTCGTCGACTACTCGCAGGAGGTCTTCGAGACGCTCTCTCGCGACTTCGCGGACCTTGCCTCGCGCGTCGGCCTCCGCCACGTGCAGGCGATTCCGATCAGTGCGCTTGAGGGCGACAACGTGGTTCATCACGGCGACAATACGCCGTGGTACACCGGCCCCACGCTGCTCGACTACCTCGAGAACGTGCCGGTCGAACGCCACAATTCCGCGCTTTCCTTCCGCATGCCGGTGCAACGCGTCATTCGTCCCAATCAGGACTTCCGCGGCTTTGCCGGACAGATCGCCGCAGGCACCATCCGCCGTGGTGACCGCATCGTCTCCCTGCCTTCCGGGCAGACGAGCCGTGTGGAAAGAATCGTGACCTTTGATGGCGATCTCGAAGAAGCCAGCGCACCGCTTTCCGTCACGCTCACGCTCGAGGATGAGCGCGATATCAGCCGCGGCGACCTCATCGCGGCGATCGACGGCGCGCCCGAAGTCGCGAACCACTTCGAGGCATCGGTGGTGTGGCTCAACGAGCAACCGCTCAAGGTGAATCACCGTTACCTGCTCAAGCACACCAGCCACATGGTGCCGGCGCGCGTGCGCTCCATTCGTCACCGCATCGACATCCAGACGCTCAAGCCGCAGGCTGCGAGCGAGCTCGATCTGAACGCCATCGGCCTCATCGAGGTTGCAACCGATCGCCCGATCCTCGCCGATCTCTACAACGCGAATCGCGCCACAGGCAGCTTCATCCTGGTCGATCCGCAGAACAACGCGACAGTAGGTGCCGGCATGATCCGGCATATTCTCACCACGACAGTTACAAATATAACGCTGCCCGGCGTGCTCACCGGCAACACGGCAAAGCTCGCCGAAGTCGAGAGCATCCTGCTCGCGCGCGAAGTCGCCGTGGTGAGGACGAAGGTGCAGGATCGCGAGATCTGGCGTGCGCTGCAGCATGTGGGCGTGGTCGTGCTCGTCGAGAACGAAGAAGCCGCGTTGCAGCGTGTGCTGGCCGACGGATCGACGGAAGACGCAAACACCGTGGACGCTGAGACGCTTGCAAATCTCGTGAGCGGCGAAAGCAGAGAGGAATAGTGATGGCGACGACGGCAGAAGTAGTGATCCCCGGGCTGGCAGAGAAGATCGCCGAGGCCCAGCGCTTTGTGCGCGCCGAGCTCGCGGGCCACGAGGCCGAAGCAGCGGTCACCAGCAGCTTCCAGGCCGAGGACATGGTCGTCGTCGATCTCGTGCGCCAAGTGCTGCCTCATGTGCCGGTGCTTTTCCTCGACACCGGCTACCACTTCAAGCAGACCTATGAGTATCGCGACCAGATGGCGCAGGCGTGGGGGCTGAACCTCATCAACGTGCTGCCGGAGAAGACCGTCGCCGAGCAGGAGGCCGAGTTCGGCATCCTCAATCAGATCGCGCCGGACAAGTGCTGCGGCCTGCGCAAGGTCGGTCCGCTCTTCGCATCGCTCCAGCCCTATGGACTATGGTTCACCGGTCTGCGCCGCGAGCAGGCGAAGACGCGTGCCAATCTGCAGGTAGCCGAGTTCTTCACGCTGCCCACCGGCAAGCAGCTCCGCAAGCTGAGCCCGCTCGCCGACTGGACCACGCGCGAAGTCTGGTACTACGCGCAGCAGCGCGAGATTCCGTTGCTCCCGCTCTACGATCTCGGCTACTCAAGCATTGGCTGCGAGCCCTGTACCAGTCTGCCGCTCAGTTCGGACGATCCACGCTCAGGCCGCTGGGGCGGACACAAGGTCGAGTGCGGCATCCATATTCAACCGGCAACTGGAACGGAGAAGTAGCGCATGGAATTCGGCCTGGGTTTCTTCATCGCGTTCATCATCGCCATCACTGGCGTGGGCGCGGGCACGATTACAGCGCCGCTGCTTATTCTCGTTCTGCACGTGCCGATCGCGGTCAGTGTTGGTACGGCGCTCGCGTACTCCACCGTGGTGAAGGCCGTCGTCGTGCCGCTGCAGATCGTACGCAAGCAGGTCAGCTGGCGCGTCCTGGCCGTGATGCTCGCAGGTGGTCTGCCCGGTGTGGTTGTGGGCACGCTGCTCTTCAGGAGATATAGCGCCCTCAAGGGGCACGCTCTCTTCTTTGGTGTGCTGGGCGCGGTGATCGTCTTTTCCTCGGCGTGGCATCTCTTTCGCCACTTTCGTCCAAACGCAATTGCAGGCCAGCGTCCTGCGCGGATGAAGACCATCGGCGCGCTGATGTTCCCTATCGCGGCGGAAGTAGGATTCTCCTCTTCCGGTGCCGGCGCACTTGGATCGCTCGCGCTCATGAGCCTCTCGCCGTTGAGCGCAGCGCAGATCGTCGGCACTGATCTCGCCTTTGCATTTTGCGTCACGCTTCTCGGAAGTGGAATGCATTTTGCGGACGGCAGCATCGACAAGGCGCTGCTGGTCAAGCTCGTGATCGGCGGTGTCGTCGGCGCGATGGCTGGCTCCATCGTTGCGCCCCGTGTGCCGAACAAGCAGCTCCGCCTTGCGCTCTCGGTCGTGCTGCTCGCGCTCGGCATTCAGTTCTGCTATCAGGCCGTTGCCAAGCAGTTCAGCGCGCACAGCTCGAACGGCCGTTCCGCCAGCTCGTCGCATTCGTCAACGGTGCAGCCTGTGGCTCCGCATGCGCTCGCGCTCGCGCAGCCCCAGGCGAGCACCACACAGAGCCGCTAGCGATATCGCTACAGCAGCTTCTGGTCGCGGAAGAACCACGTCGGCGTGCAGCTCCACGCATGGCAGAAGCTGTTGATGTGCACGTCGCCGTATGGCGAGTATGTGGAATCGGCCGGATCGTAGAGCTCCCAGAAGGTATCTGCTCCCGCGGCGGCCATGCCTCCCCAATACTGCTGAATCAGCTCGAGCGCCTCCCTGCGAAGACCGCAGACCACCAGCGCCTCGGCCACATAGTGGTAGAGATACGGTGTGCTTGGCTTCACCGATGTCGCGTTCGTCAGTGCGCCGTTGCGCAGGCACGCCTGCGCTTCCTCGCGGCTCACGCAGCCTCCCAGCACCATCCAAGCCTGCGTCGCCCATGACACTTCTTTCTTCTCGCCGCTGAAGCAGAACTTGCGATCCTTATCGTAGAAATGCGCATGCGCCGTGGCGCGAATCTGCGCAAGCTTCGCCTTGTACGGCTGAACATCCACCGCGCGCCCAATCAGATCCGCCAGCTCGAGCAGGTGTTCGAGTGTATATGCGAGCACGCCCATGGCTGCCGCCGTATAGTCGAGCTGTCGATTCCAGTCGATGAAGATGTATTCGCCCTGCGGCACACGATAGACCCCATCCTGGTCGAGACGGCCGAGCAGGATCTCCATCTGCCGCTTCGCCAGCGGGAAGAGCTCACGCGCCGTGTCGAGATCCTTCGAGGCGCGTGTCAGTTCGAGCAACGCAGAGATGAAGAGGGCCGAATAGTCGTTGAGGAAGGGCTCTGAGCCCATCGGGTACGGCTTCTCGAAGACGCACGCCGAGACCATGCCATCCTCCCGCGCGAGACCCGCAAAGAGAAAGAGACAGCGGCGGACAAGATAGTAGTTCGGATACGTGACATAGCTCGCCCGTGCCTGCAGCCGCAAATCGCCGAGCCAGAGCCGCTGGTCGCGACGCGGTCCATCCTCGAAGCTCGTCTGCATGCAGTCGCGCAGCGTGCGTGCGCCGATTGCATCCACCTGCCGGATCCATTCCTGCGTGCCAGCAGGCAGTGGAGCAGGCTCGCCGTGCGTAGCGCTCACGGCAATCGCCTGCACGTCGCGAAAGCGCACGCCGAAGTTCGGAGACGTGTCGAGGACTTCGACCTTCACATAGCGGAAGGCATAGCGGCGCGGCAAGCGCACCCGTTGCGGCAGGAAGTCGACAGTGATGATCTCCTCCGGCAGCCATGCGCTCGAAAGCTGTCCCTTGTAGGGGTAAAGCGGCTCCGCCACATCGCCGGGAACTTCGCCAAACGTCAGCTTGAGGCGCACCGGCGAATCGACCGATTTGCCTTCACCGATGAGATGAAATGCGAAGTAGCCTGCGCGATGTCCGCCGAAGTCGAGCAGGAAATGGTCGCCGCGATGCAGCAGGCGATCGCCGAGCGCAGTAGCAGGCGCTTCCTGCTCCATGCGCCAACGCAGATACTGCGAGGCATCGGCAACAGGCCGCACCAGGGCGATGGGCGGCTCGGGCCGTTCGATGGGATCGCGGCGCAGGGATTGCGCGAGCGCGATCCAGCGTGCGCGCTGCTGTGCAGGTGTCTCGCCCAGCTCGCCATGGAGCGGAATCGTCGCGCGGTCTTCACTGCCTGCAGGTTGCGCAACAGCCGGCAGCGCGTGGAGAGCGGTCGTCGCACCGAGAGTCTTCAGTAAAGATCGGCGAGAGAGCGGTTCGATCATGATGCCTCCTGCAAAACACGCAGAGTTGTTTTGCGCAGGAAAAGAAACGCGCACGATGCCTCAGCGTAAGAGCGGGATCCGGCATCGTGCGACGGGCGGTGAGAGTCACCCATCCTGACTCTCACCATGAAGGCGAACGCTGGCTAGAAGAACACGCTCGCCTGGATGAGCAGGTTCAGCGAGCTCTTCTGCTTCGGCGCAATGTTCGGACCATTGGTGTAGCTGAGGCCCGGCGACATGTACCAGCCGCGCATCACGCGATAGGTATAGCTGCCGGTGATGCTTGATGCGCTGTTCCAGTAGTTCTCGCCCAGGTTAATTGCGTTGTACTTTGCGTAGGGACTATAGGCCGTGTGTGAGGCCACGATGCTGGCTTCGTCGGCAGGGCGGCTCGTGAACGGCCCCAGCACGTACGCGCGAGCTTCGTAATACTGCGTGTAGGAGTTCTGTTCGGCGGGCGCATCCATGGCGGAGAAGCCGGCATAGATGCCGCGATACGGCTTCGCCGGATCGAGCTTGAAGAGCTCGCGATCAGCAAGCAGATAGCCGAGCATGTTGTTCGTGCTCTTGCCGCCGGTCTTCAGGTCGGTGAAGTGCGTGGTGTTGTACATGTAGCCGCCGCGGATCCACATCTGGTCATGCGTCGCGTCGGCTTCGTGCTGATAGCCGCCCTCATAGATCGTGAGCAGGCCATCCCCGTGCGGACGGAAGCGCAGGCCGACGGTGTCGCGAGCGGAGCCGGTTACGCCGCCGCCCGGGTCCATCGAGCGTTGGAAGCCGATCTTCGTGTAGATCTGCTTGGTCCAGTGGATATTTGTATTGAAGGCGGGAGTCGTCAGCGGAATATACGACATGCCGACCTCGAAGGGCAGCGATGCGTACACGCCCAGCGAGCCGGACGAGGCCTGGCCGCCAATCGCCGTGCCGACATACTCGAAGTCGTTGTCGATGTAACCGCCCTTCAGCTCGAGGCGGCCCTTCAGTAGGCTCTGGTAGTAGTACATCGAGCCGAACTGCACAGCGTTCGGGCCGCCCGCATTCCAGCTGATCTTCTGGATAGCACCCATGATCTCGAACTGGCCACCCTTTACGCCGAGCTGGCGCAGGTCCCACGTAAGGGCAGGGTAGTGTGAGCTCTTCCATGTCGGGCGCTGACCGGTGTAGGTCTGGTCGGCAAGCGGAACCGGCGGATTCAGAGTGTTGTAGTCAAACTCGTCGTCATCGATGTCATACAGGCCGATGCCGTGCTTTGCGAGGTTGTAGGTGACGGGATTCTTCACGCCGAAGACGTGCTCGGAGTAAGGCGGCATCTTGATGTAGCCGCCGCGCATGTTCAGGTCTTCGATGCTGCGGCCGCCGGGGTGTTCGTATTCGTAATCCTGCGCTGCCTGGCGCGTGGCCTGCGTTTCAGCCTGCGTCTGCTGGCCGAGGGTAGCGTCGTTGCCGGTGTTGCTCTGTTGTGCCGCGGCGGTGAGGCTCAGCGCGAGAGGAATGATAGCGGCCGCCAGAAAAGGACGCGGGCGGCACGAGAGACTGCGTGTTGCAAGGGTACGGAGATTCAATGCTCTACTCTCTTTTCACTCTGGAGGGGAAGTTTTGGGCGCAGGAGGGAGCATGCAGCCTGAGGCTGCTGCTCCCTCCATGAGCGGTGGTGCGTGCTGACGGGTGTTCTTAGCGGAGTTCGATCGTCTGCTTCAGAGGCAGATCGCGCGAGGAGGCTCCGGCATACAGCGTGTACGTGCCGGGGACCAGCTTCCAGCTATGCGTTGCGGTATCGAAGACCGAGAGCATCTGGCGATCGATGGTGACCGTCGCCTTCTGCGTCTCGCCGGCCTTGATGGACAGGCGGGCCCAGCCCACCAGGCGGTGCGGCGGCTCGCCGGCGGAGGCCGGAAGCTCGGCATAGACCTGCGCAATTTCGTCTCCGTCACGCTGTCCGGTGTTCTTCACATCGAAGCTGACGGTGACCGTGTCGCCATGCTCAGCCTTCAGGTCCGAGTACGCGAACTGCGTGTATGAAAGACCAAAGCCGAAGGGGAAGAGGACGTCCTTCTTCTCGGCGTCGTACCACTTGTAGCCGACCTTGAGCTTCTCGTCGTAGGTGGTCTGGAACGCAGGCAAGCCTTCGCCCAGCTCCTTCATGACGTCCGTCATGCTCATGCCCGGCTTCAGCTGGATATCGGAAGCCGGTGGCGGCTGGACCAGCGTGGGGTGCGGCAGATCGGCATCGCTCAGCGGAAAGGTGACAGGCAGCTTGCCCGATGGGTTCACCGTGCCGTCGATCACTTCGGTAAGCGCCTCGGCTCCGCGGATGCCCGAGAACCAGGCTTCCACCACTGCACCGGCCTTGTCGACCCAGGGCATCAGCACCGGGTTGCCGCTCTCGATCACAACCACGTTTTTCGGGTTTGCTGCGGTCACGGCTTCGATGAGCTTGTTCTGGTCGGCGCTCAGGCTCAGCGTCTTCAGGTCGAACGACTCGGCCGCCCACTGGGTGCCGAAGACGATGGCGACATCGGAGTTCTTTGCCAGCTCAGCCGCGGCATGCACGTCTTCGCCCGAGTTGAACTCAACCTTTGCGTTCGGATAGGCCTTGCGGATCGCATCGAGCGGCACATCGCGCAGGTACTGCTGTTTGATGAAGGCGGCGAAGATGCCTTCGCCCGGAGGCGGAGGTACCGGTGTGCCTCCCGGCGCATCGACCTGTCCCGATCCGCCACCCGAAAGCACGCCCGCGTCGGCATGGCCGCCGATGATGGCGATGCTCTTCACCTGGGAAGCATCGAGAGGCAGGATGCCGCCCTTGTTCTTGAGCAGGACGATGCTCTTCTCTTCGATGGCCTGTGCAACCTGGTTGCCGTGGTTCACATTCACCACGCCCTTATCCGCGGGGTGATCGACGATGCCTTCCTTGAACTCGGCGCGCAGGATGCGCACCACGTGGTCGTCGAGTTCAGCCTGCGAAACCTTGCCGGCGAGCACCGCGTCCTTGAGCGGCTTGCCGTAATAGAACTCGTCCGGCTGCTCCATGTCGAGGCCGGCGTGCGAGGCCTGCACCGCGCTGTGCGTGCCGCCCCAGTCCGAGGTGACAAAGCCGGGGAACTTGAAGGCGCCCTTCAGCACGTCGTGCAGCAGATAGTCGTTCTCGCAGGCGTACACGCCATTCACGCGGTTGTAGGAGCACATCACCGCATCGGCGTCCGAGACCTTCAGCGCGATCTCGAAGGCCAGCAGGTCGCTCTCGCGCATGCTGCGCTCGTCGATATTCGCGTTCACCGCGTTGCGGCCGCTCTCCTGGTCGTTGATGGCGTAATGCTTGATGTCGCCGATCACATGCTCGGACTGCTCGCCGCGCATCACGTAGCCGTCCAGGGTGCCTGCGAGGAGCGGATCTTCACCCATGTACTCGAAGGTGCGGCCGTTGCGGGGCTCGCGGGTCAGGTTCACGCCGCCGCCCAGGGTCATGTTGTAGCCCTGGTCCTTCAATTCGGTTGCGATAAGCTTGCCGTATTCGAGAGCCGAATCCTTATCCCAGCTGGCTGCTGCGCCGAGGTTGTTCGGGAGCGCCGTGCCGTAGCGTCCATTGGCCGCGCTGCGGGTCACGCCGTAGGCGGCGTCGGCCATCTGGATGGGGGGAATGCCGAGCCGGGGAACGCCGATGGAGAAGCCGGCGCCGCCGTTGCCGAGTGAGAGGCCTTCGCGTTCGCCGGGCATGCCCTGTCCGTGGACGAGGGCGATCTTCTCGTCGAGGGTCATCTCCTTCGCCACCAAGCGGGCCCGCTCGGTCGGCGAAAGGCTCTGGTCGTCCCAGGGATGTTTCGCTCCCTGCTGTGCCATGGCTGCCATGGGAATGGCCATCGCGATGGCCAGGGTGGCGGCGGCCAGTTCCTGCTTCTTGCGTGTCTTCATCTGCGTCACGTCCTTCTCTCTTCTCTCCGCGTCTGCGGGTTGCCTGCCGCTCCTAAGAAATATGTAGAAATAGGAAAGCGAAGCAGCGGGAGGATTACTGTACCGCCGAAGACATTCGACCTCGAACCATACGATGCGCAAGCCTCAAACGGTGGCAATACCCCAAAGAGTGCAGAAGTGCTTTAGTTAAAGCGATTTAGTGAGCCAGATCGGGAAGGTAGCAAACGGTATAATACGGGCTGACGAGAGGAGTGCCCGAGCCTTGGAGGAAGAGCGCGCAGCCGCAGGTGCCTATCCGCTTTCCGCCGGTGAGGTGCAAAAGATCCGGGAGCAGCTCGGACGGCTGGTTGCTCACTCGCTCTTTCGCAACAGCAAGCGCTACCCCGCGCTGCTTCGTTTCGTGGTGGAACAGACCCTCCTCGGTCAGGATGACCAGCTGAAGGAGCGCGTCCTCGGGGTTACCATCTTCGGCCGACCCGCCGACTACGACACGGGACAGGACACCATCGTCCGGCTCACCGCAGCCGAGGTCCGCAAGCGTCTCGCTCTCTATTACCAGGAATCCGGCCACGAAACGGAGCCGCGCATCCAGCTGCATCCCGGCTCGTATGTGCCGGAGTTCGAGTTCCCGGATCATGCTGCGGATACGCATCCCGCGCCGGTCGCTTCCACTCCGCTCGAATCTGCCTCGGCTTCGCTCCCCGCAGAAATCTTTGTCCCGATCGCGCCGCAGCCTCCGGCAGCTTCGCCGCGTGGCGGGCGCTGGCTTGCCGCTGCCGTGATCGTGGTCCTGCTGGTGGCGGTGGGCGGACTCTGGCGTGTCTCGCATCCCACCGACCGCGCCCTGCGCCAGTTATGGGACCCGTTCCTCGGCGACTCGCCCTCGGTGCTGATGGTCATCCCTGACCTGAATCACAACGGGGTAACGCCGGAGCCCGCGGCCACGGATGGCACCTCGCTGAGTCATCTCGAGCGCGACCGCTCCGTTTATTTCGATGACGCCGTCGTCGCAATGCGTCTTACCTCGCTGCTCACGCGCCGGGACCGCACCTTCAGCCTCATGCTCGCCTCCGAGGTGCCATACTCCGCGATGCAGAGCACTCCGACCATCTTCATCGGTGCGGTCGACAATCCGTGGACATTGCGTGTGCTGGCGCCGCTGCGCTTTCATCCCGCACGGCAGGGCACTTCGTGGGTTTTCAGTATTACGGATACGCAGCATCCGGAACGGCGTGACTGGTCTCTGGATTTCGAGCAGCCCTATCAGAAGGTCTCGACGGATTACGCGATCGTCGCGCGCATCTCGGATGGATTGACGGGTCGTCCGATGCTGGTGGTAGCGGGGCTGGGTGCAAACGGCACCGCGGCGGCTACCGAATTTCTTGTCTCGCCCCGCTACGCGCGCGAGCTCGATCCGGCGCTGCTGGCCGGCAGCCGGGCCAAAAGCTTTGAGCTCGTGCTCAAGACGCAGGTCATCGATGATCAGCCCGGGCCGCCGCAGATCGTCGCCGAAACCGCCTGGTAGGCGCGGTGGCTGCGCCTTCGCAGAGCTTGGCTAAAAAATCATCCTGATCGAAACGAGGCAAGTGAGCGCAGCGGAATGACCAACGGTCGTCTCGACGCATAGGCCCTAATGCTTGTAGATCACCCCGCTCTTCATCACGAAGGCGACATGCTGCGCCACGCCGATGTCTTCGAGCGGGTTGCCGGGTACTGCGATCACGTCCGCAAAATAGCCCGCCTTTAACTCGCCGATCCTGCCTTCCCAGCCAAGCAGCTTCGCGCCGTTGATCAGGTCGGCGCGCAGCACGTCCGCGTTGCTCATGCCGTATTCATGCATTAGCACCAGCTCGCGGGCCTGCGTGCCGTGCGGAAATGGACCGACATCGGAGCCGACAGCGAAAGAGAGGCCCGCTGCCATCTGCTTCCTGAAGCTCGCCGCGTGATAGTCGAGCATGGCTCGCTCGCGCTTCGCGGCTTCCGGCGTTGCCGCATGCTCGGCGAAGTACTCGATAATGGCGAAGGTGGGCACGGCCGGGATGTGCTTCTCGCGCATGATGCGCATCGTCTCCGGACTCAGGTCGAAAGCGTGATCGATCGAGGCGACGCCCGCCTCTGCGGCATAGCGCACGCCCGGCTCGCCGGTCGCGTGCACGGCGACCACTCTGCCGGTGCGCGCAGCTTCGTCCACCGCGGCTTTCAACTCGGCCTCGGTGTACTGGTAGGGAGTAGTGAAGTTGCCGTCGATGATGGCATCGTGGCCGGTCTCGTACATCTTCACGAAATCCGAGCCTTCCTTCACCTGTTCGCGAATGGTGGCAACGATTTCGTCGGGGCTGTTGGCGCGGTCGGCGTTCGAGAGTACATGCTGCGCGGGGTTGTAGCGGTTCGCGTCCTCGTGGCCGCCGAGGATATCGATGGCGTTGCCGCTGATGCGCAGGCGTGGGCCAGGAATGAGGCCCTGATTGATGGCGTTGCGCACGGCTGTGTCAGCCGATCCTGCGCCTTCCGTGCCCATGTCGCGCTCGGCAGTAAAGCCGCCCATCAGGTCGTCACGCGCTGCCAGTGCGGCGAGAAGCGTGCGCTGTGGCACGGACTCTTCTACGGTCTGCAGGTCCTCGGCGCCGGGATGAAGAAAGAGGTGCACATGCGCGTCGATGAGTCCGGGCATCAGCGTCGTGTCGCCGAGGTCGATAATCTGTGCTCCTGAGGGATGAGAGACCGAGGTGCCGGCGGCGGTAATACGGTCGCCTTCCACAAGGACCTCACCCGGCGTGACGACGCGGCCCGCGGTCACATCGAGCAGGCGTGCAGCATGCAGCACGATTGGCTGCGTGGCAGGAGGCTGCTGTGTCTGCGCTGTCGCGATCAATGCGAAGCAAAGAGATACAAAAGTGAGAGCGGCATCGCGTATGCGCAGCATGAGAAGTCCTCGACGAACGAGAGATAGCAGCAGATGACTGCGATCTTAAAACGCAACGAGGATGCAGGCACGAAAAAGCGGAAGGCCGTAGCCTTCCGCTTCCTCGTGCAGTCGAACAGTATGAAGCCGGGTTATTCCGCGCCGTTCGCTGTCTGGCTCGCGGTGGTATCCACGGCCACGAGGAATTTAGTGCCAGAGGCAAGCTTGATGTCGCCGCGCTGGCTCGAAAGTGTGCCGGAGTTATCGGCCTTCACTTCGCTGTGCATGGTGGTGTCGCCGATGCCGCTAGCGACCTCGTCGAAGACGCCCGACGTGCTGACGGCCTCGGGAATCTCATCGGCCTGGTCGCCGCTGCTGAGGCTGACCAGCGTCGCCTTTACCTGCACCGTTTTTCCGCCTTTGAGCTGCGCCTGGTTGAATGTCAGCACAAGCTTCGAGGGGCCCTGATCCTTGGCGGCGGAGACGCTTTCGACCTTGCCGAGCAGTTTGGTTCCACGAGGCAGATCGACGCCCTGCGAGGTGTGGACGGAACTTGTAAGCTCCACGGTTACAATCTGACCGGGAGCTGCGGACTTGGTGTTCAGTGAGCGAGTGAGGACCGCATCGCCGGACATCAGTGTCAAAGCCGGAGCGGCATTCTGGGCAAAAGCTGAGCCCGCAAAGAGGACAGTGGCGGCAAAAAGCGCAAAGGAACCTGCAGCAGCGTTTTTCAAGCAAACGACTCCGTGTTCAAAGATGAAATTGTGCCCGCACGGAGAGCCGTCAGCGATGGAATCGCGGATCCTGGCGGAGTTGGCGCAGAAGGGCGCGGGCGAGACCTGAGCGGCCTCTGCCGGGCGGAGTGAACCAAGACGAAAGAGCCGCCACGGCCCGGTCTGCATGGGTACAACAGGTGTTGCTCTAATGGATAGGACTAGGCGGGCGGGAAAAAGTCGCAGGAAATTGGCAGTCCAGGGGCCGATTTTACCGGGCTGCAACGCTCATATGGTTAACATGTCAATCTAACTGCCTCATATTGCTGGGCCTATCGCTTTGTGGGCGGAAAAAACGAGGAGGGCGTGCGCCCTCCTCGTTCTCCTTGCCTTGCAGAGAAATTTGTTCTGCGCTTAGTTCGCGCCGCCAATGTTGCCGGGAGACTGCACCACATCGACCGCTACGAGGAACTGCGTGCCCTCGGGCAGTTTGATGTCGCCGCGCTGGCTGGTCAGCGTGCCCGAGACCTCTTCCTTCACGGCGCTGTGCAATCTTGTGTCGCCAATGGGACCCGCTTCATCGATCACGCTGTCTGGATGGACGGGAAGCGGTGTCCCGCCGTCGTCATTCGCGCTGGAGTAATTTACCAGCGTGGCCTTTATGGGAAAGGTCTTACCGTCCTTGAGGCGGGCCTGGGAGAAGGTCAGCGCCAGCTTCGCGGGGCCGTGATCTTTCGCAGACTTCACCGCGTCGACTTTGCCGAGAAGCTGCGTGCCGCGCGGCAGTTCCACTCCATCCCGCGTGTGAATCGTATTTGTAAGCTGCACGGTGACAATTTGTCCCTGCATCGCCGACTTCGTGTTCAGCGGGTGCGTAAGCGAGGCGTCGCCGGACATGATGTCGTTGTTGGAAGCATTAGCCTGAGCAAAGGCTGCTCCTGCAAAGAGAGCAGCAGTGGCGAAAAGCGCAATGGGGCCTGCAGCGCTGTGTCTCATACACACATCTCCATTTGTAAGAATGTGCCCGGGTTACGCGCTTGAATGCTGAAGCGCATTTCGCCGGGAGCCGATACAGACGTGCACGAGCGATGCCTGAGAAGCTTCGCCGGGCGGGATGATCGGCTCCGCCGCGGCCTCGTCTGCATGTTTACTACTCATGAAGTAAGACGCGATCTGTAAGCAAAAGACGCAATGCGCTGCGGTGCTGCCTGTATGCCGAAGCTCCTGCATTATGCGCTTCACGGGCGCTCCTACATGACGAGAGCCACGCGCTCCAGCTCCTGCTGCATGCAGTCGAGTGTGCAGTTGCTGTTCTCAAGCCGCAGCACCGTGTCGCGAGCCTGCTCGGTGCCGATGCCATAACCGCGGATACTCAGGAACGCTGCAAGTACCTGCGCTGCCTGGAAGGAATCGAGTCCGGCGTCGAGCAGTTCATTCCTCAGCTGGGATAGATCGCTGTCTCCGAACTTTTCTACTTTGCTCGTCATCGGATTCTCCTTTGCCCCGAGTTCACCGTACGCGTCCCTTTTTCGCTTAGACACGGATTCGTCTTCCGGGTTGCTTCGTCTGCGGAAGGCGGCTGTTCTCAGCATTACGCAATGGGAGGCGAAGAAGTTTGATGCCAGTCAAGAAATAGGCGAGTTCTGCACTTCGGGTGGGGACTTGGGCTGACGGCGGATTTTTTTTAGACTGTACGGGCATGAAGCTGCCATCGGAAGAAGAACGGCGGGGCAAGCACGCGGAGAAAGGCAGCACGCCCGGCCCCGGCTGGGGGCTTGCGCTGGTGCTGCTTGCAATTGCGATGCTGGTAGCGGCGTTGATCGCCTGGAGGATGATCTATCCGTTCTTCCATCGGCCCGCAAGGGGCTCACCCACGGATGGAGCTGCGCTCTATCTGCCTGCGGGCTAGTCCGGCTCTGTATTCGCTTCCTGCGCGCGGGCAGCAAGCAGCACCGGGATGCCATCCTCGAGGGGATAACGACGGCTGCACGATGTGCAGTGGACCGATACAGGCTCCAGCCGCAGTGTGCCGAAGCAGACCGGGCATACCACCTGGGCGAGAGCCGCGCGAAGTTGTTCTATGGTCTGCATATCTTCAGTGTAGCGGTAACCACAGGGAGGGGTGTTTTGCTGAGAGTAGGACTCACAGGCGGCCTGGGTAGCGGGAAGACGACAGTCTCCCAGATCTTTCGCGAAGCGGGCGCGCAGGTGCTCGAGGCCGACCTGGTCGGCCGCCAGATGATGGAGCCGGGGCATGCGGTTTACGACGCCGTGGTGCGGCAGTTCGGGCCGGAAGTGGTGCGCGAGGACGGTACGCTCGATCGGAAGCGGTTGGCCGAACTCGCATTTGGAGGAAAGCGTCTCGCCGAGCTGACGAAGATCGTGCATCCTCCGGTGATTGCGGCGGAAGAGAACTGGTGCCGGCATGTGTTTACGCAGAATCCTTCGGCAGTCGCCGTCGTTGAGTCCGCGTTGATCTTTGAGTCTGTCCGCCAGGGAACGGTGCCCGGATGGCGGGATCGCTTCGACCGCGTCGTGCTGATTACCGCGCCTGAGTCCTTGCGCGTGGAGCGCTATGTTGAGCGCATGCAGCGGCAGGGGACCACGCAGAGCGCCGAGGAGTTGGCGGCCGATGCGCGGGCGCGCATGGCGACGCAAATGCCCGAGCGCGAAAAGATTCCGCTCGCCGATTATGTGATTCACAATGACGGCTCGATCCTGGACACCCGCCGCCAGACGATGCATATCTACACGGAACTCCAGTCCGCAGCCCGTGTCAGAGAATAAGAGGCAGGAATAAGAGACAGAGTCAGCGGTCGATAGAATGAAAGAGCCCGGTGCCGTGCGCCGGGCGAGACAGGCAGAGCGATGACCTTCCGCAGAATTGTAATCATTCTCCTTATCGTGGGCGGCTTCTGGTACCTGAACACTCACGACAGCGGCCTGAGGACGCATGTGCTCAACGGCAGGCTGGGCGGTACCGCGCTGAAGTTGACCGAGGCCGATGCGGCGCCCGAGTACGACGCCGAGGAGACGAACAACATCTCCATCTACAAGCACGTATTGCCCTCGGTGGTGAACATCACCTCGCAGACGCAGGCGCTGAACTTCTTCTTCCAGGTGGTGCCGCAGCAGGGCCAGGGCTCGGGCTTCGTGCTGGATAAGGAAGGCCACATCCTCACCAACTACCACGTCATCGGGGATGCGCAACAGATCGAGGTGACGACCTCGGACAAGCACCGCTATCGCGCGCAGCGGATCAACGTCGACCCGGTGCATGACCTTGCGCTGCTGCAGATCAAGGCTCCGAACCTTACGCCCGTGGTGCTGGCGGCAGGCTCGCGGAGCCTCGAGGTTGGGCAGAAGGTTTATGCCATCGGCAATCCGTTCGGTCTCGCAGGAACCATGACCACCGGCATCATCAGCGCCATCCGCTCGATTCACAGTCCACAGGGCGCGCCCATTGAGAACGCCATTCAGACGGATGCGGCCATCAACCCCGGCAACTCCGGCGGCCCGCTGCTGAACTCGCGCGGCGAGGTGATCGGCATCACCTCTCTGATTGCGACCAACCCGAATGAGAACGTGGAGCAGAGCGCGGGTATTGGCTTCGCGATCCCGGTCGATACGGTGAAGGCCGTCCTCGGCGATTTCCAGAAGTACGGCCGCGTCCGTCGTCCTTCGATGGGGATTGTCTCCCTGCCTATCGGGCCTGACCTCGCCGAGCAGATGGGGCTCGCGGCCGGTTATGGCGTTCTAGTGCAGCGCACGGTCTCCGGCGGTGCTGCCGATCGCGCAGGGCTGCGCGGCGGCAACCAGACCGCCTATCTTGGCAATACGCTGATCTACCTCGGCGGCGACCTGATCGTGAACATCGACGGCCAGGACGTGACGAATACGCAGGATATTTCCGACGTGATGAACCGCCACCAGGTCGGCGACACCGTTACGGTGACCTTCTACCGTGGCCGCCGCAAGATGTCCGTGCAGGTTACGCTGGGCGAGGCGCGCGAGCAGGCAGCATGAGGTTCCGTCGCAGGCTCGGTGCCAACGCCGTCGTCGCCTGGGTGCTGAGCGCGCTCTTCGTGGGCTTCGTCTTTCTGCGCACCGGTCATCCTCCGTATGCGGCAGGGCTCGCCATTGTCGTCGTGCTGCTGCTCTACGCGTTGCCGCACATTTTCTGGTACTGGGATGTCTTTCCGGATCGCCTGGTGAACCGCCGCTACTTCAGTACGCGTGTCTTTTCCATGGCCAACATTGTGCATGTCGCCCCCATGCCGGGCCACATAACGCCGCGGCGCGGCAAAGGCGCATGGATCGAAGTACGCACCCGTGCCGGTGAGCGTACGGCAGGCGAGCGCATGATCGTGCAGCCGGCGGATGCGGACAGGTTTCTGGCAGAGCTACGGAGATATGTGCCGGAGGCAGTTGCGAATAGCGATCAGCCCAGCGGCAGATAACGCCGGCCGTCGATCCGATACTTCTCGCTGATCACGCGGCCGATGGCCTCGCTGTAAGCGATATGCTCCTGTTCGAGGATGCGCTCGGAGAGCGTATGCGCGTCGTCGGTATCGAGCACCGGTACCACCTTCTGCAGAACGATCACGCCGTGGTCAAGCTCCTCATCCACAAAGTGCACCGTGCAGCC
>NZ_JASGFD010000078.1:0-15660 GCF_047605705.1 Silvibacterium sp.
CAGACTTGTCTCTCGCTCGAACTAATCCTTGCAGTCACGCGGCGGACCATACATTAGCAAGAGAAAGCCGCGCTTCTTAGGGAGCGCGGCTTTACCTTTTGGGACTCGTTTCGTGTAAGCGGATTCACAAAGAGAATTCACGTAACTGTGCATGAAACAAATTTCGCAGGCAATCCCCAGAACGAGCCATGCATCTTAACTTGGCACTGGCAAAACTACACTATGCCCGAAGACCATCCTCTGGCACACTGGGAGGACGGTGGTTTGTAGTCTTCCGATCCATTCCAGTAAGTAAGGACCCCAATGAAGCAAAAAGTGCGCAAAGCAGTATTCCCCGCGGCAGGTTTCGGCACCCGCTTCCTGCCCGCCACCAAGGCCATTCCCAAGGAGATGCTGCCTGTCGTTGACAAGCCGATCATCCAGTATGGAGTGGAAGAGGCGATTGCCGCCGGATGCGAAGAGATCATCATCATCACCGCTCGCGGCAAGACTTCCATTGAGGATCATTTCGATACAAGCTATGAGCTCGAGGCCACGCTCGAAAAGAAGAACAAAACCGCGCTGCTCGAGGTGGCTCGCAGCGTCTCGAACCTCGCAAAGATCAGCTACGTCCGCCAGAAGGAAGCCAAGGGCCTGGGCCACGCCGTGCTGATGGCTAAGGAGCTGGTCGGCAATGAGCCCTTCGCGGTGCTGCTGCCCGATGACGTGATGGCCGGCAAGGTCCCCTGCCTGAAGCAGATGATCGGCGTCTATGACGAGGTGCAGAGCTCGATCCTCGCGACGATGGAAGTCGAAGGCCCCGCGATCTCCGCCTACGGCGTGCTGGACGGCACCGTCTCGGCCTCGAACCCGCGCCTCATCGAGGCCAAGGGCATGGTCGAGAAGCCGAAGTTCGAAGAGGCTCCCTCGAAAAATGCGATCGTTGGCCGTTACGTATTGACTCCCGCCATCTTCGAGCTGCTCGAAAACATCAAGCCCGGCGCGGGCGGCGAGCTGCAGCTCACGGACGGCATCCTCGGCCTGCTCAAAACAGAGAAGGTCTACGGTTACAATTTCGAGGGCGTGCGCCACGATGCGGGCGACAAGCTCGGCATGCTCAAGGCTACCGTCGACTTCGCGCTCAACCGTGAAGACCTCGGCCCGGCATTCCGCGAATATCTCAAGTCGCTCTCGCTCTAATCTTTCTCGAGAACAAACAAAAAGCCCGGTACTCTGCTGAGTGCCGGGCCTTTTCTTGCTCACACCATGATCTTCAACGCCACTCTCATCAGCACCGGATGGCTCCTCACTGCCTGCGTCGTGCTGCACAACGCAGAAGAAGGCCTGTGGCTACCGCAATGGGCACAACGCCGTCTCGGCTCACATGCTCGCCTCGCGGCTGCGCGAAAGGCATGGACCGCGCCTGGCTTCCGGCGATCGCTGGTAGTCGTATCCGTTCTGCTGGTGATTTTTACTGCAGTGGCCTCACAGGCTGCGCCTGGTAGCTTCTGGAGCTATCTCATGGCGGGATACGCGCTCACCATGATGCTGAATGCGCTTGTGCCGCATCTCGCGCTGAGCCTCTTCACGCGAAGCTACATGCCGGGTACAGCGACGGGTCTTCTGTTGAATATTCCCGTTGGCCTGTTTTATCTGCGTGAGGCGATAGCCGAACGGGCCGTCCATGCAAAGACGTTTGCGTGGGCCGGCCCGCTGGTGATGCTGGGTTTTCTTGCTGCGATTCCGCTGGTGGTGCGGAGCGTTTCTCGCAGCGAGAGATAAATTTCAGGCCTTCCCGCCCAACCGGAGCCCTAGCGGAGCCTGGACGGGGCACCCGTATCCTCGCGGCTTGAGGAACCACAGGTCCCTCCGCTGCGCTCGCGTTGCTCGCTTCGGTCGGGATGACAGTTCCTTTATTTGCAACGAACAATGCGAGCGGTATCAAAGCTCAATGCGACCGAAGGGAGCTATCGCCTGAGCGGCTAGCTCTCCTTCCACTTGATGTTGCAGCCCAGACTCGGCTTCTGCTCGGAGCTGATCTGCTTACCCGCGAGCAGGGCGTCCACGGCGGCGCGCAGGTCGGAACCGGTCACCGGCACATCGTTGCCGGGGCGGCTGCCATCGAACTGGCCGCGATAGACGAGCGCGAGCTTCGAGTTAAAGAGGAAGAAGTCAGGCGTGCAGGTGGCGTCAAAGGCCTTCGCCGCTTCCTGCGTCTCGTCGTAGAGATACGTGTAGACGCGGCCCAGCTCCTTCTGCTGCTCGGCGAGACTCTCAGGCGCGTCGTCGGGATACTTCACCGCGTCATTGCTGCTGATCGCGACGATCGAAACACCCTGACCGTCGTAGTCCTTGCCGAACTGCGTGAGACCTGCCTGCAGATGCTTGACGAACGGGCAGTGGCGGCAGATGAACATGATCAGCGTGCCTTTTGTGCCGGTCACGTCGAGGTTGCTCACCTCTGCGCCCGTGACAACATCGCGCAGAGTGAAGTTAGGCATCGAGGTTCCAAGCTCGACCATGGCGGATTCTGTGCGGGCCATAAAGGTTCTCCTCTGGTTGTGGGATGCGGATTTTAGGGACTGCGGTTTAAAACAGCGGCGTCTGCTGCTTGCGCGGCAGGGGTAAACCGAAATGTTCGTAAGCGAGGCGCGTCACCACCCGGCCGCGCGGCGTGCGGTCGAGGAAGCCGTGCTGAATCAGAAAGGGCTCGTAGACCTCCTCGAGCGCGTCCTGCTCCTCGGCGAGCACGGCAGCGAGCGTATTCAGGCCGACCGGGCCGCCGTCGTACTTTTCGATGATGGTCATCAGCAGGCGGCGATCGAGTTCGTCGAAACCGTGCGCGTCCACTTCGAGCATCTTCAGCGCGTACTCGGCGATCTCGCGATTGATGGTGCCCGTTCCGCGCACCTGCGCGTAGTCACGCACGCGGCGCAGCAGGCGGTTGGCGATACGCGGTGTGCCGCGCGAGCGCATGGCGATCTCCGCCGCGCCGTCCTGATCGATGGGCACGCCCAGCACCTCGGCCGAGCGCTCGACCACATAGCGCAGCTCGTCGTCCGAATAGAACTCCAGCCGCAGCAGGATGCCGAAGCGCGAGCGCAAGGGCGAAGACAGCAGGCCGGGCCGGGTGGTGGCGGCGACGAAGGTGAAGGGCTTGATGTCCATGACGTGCGTGCGCGCCGCCGGGCCCTGGCCGATGATGATGTCGAGTTTGTAGTCCTCGAGCGCGGTGTAGAGCTTTTCCTCGAGCACCGGCTGCAGCCGATGGATTTCGTCAAGGAAGAGCACCTGGCGGTCGCGCAGGTTGGTGAGGATCGCGGTGAGGTCGCCCTGAATCTGCAACGCCGGGCCGGAGGTCTGCTGGAAGCCGACATTCAGCTCGTTGGCGATGATGGTGGCGAGCGTCGTCTTGCCGAGCCCCGGAGGCCCGAAAAGCAGCACGTGATCGAGCGCCTCGCCACGCGACTTCGCAGCTTCGAGCGCGATGGCCAGCTGCTCCTTGGCCTTGCTCTGCCCGATGAATTCCGAGAGCAGCTTGGGGCGCAGCTTGAGCTCGAAGGAGTTTTCATCTTCGGCGCGCGAGGCCGAGATGAGCCGCTCAGGATTTTCTTTCGGAGCCATTCTTTCGCAGTCTATTCGCTCTGGAGCGGGGAGGCAAAGCAGAACGTTGGGCCGTTCCACAGACTCAAGTCATTTCAAAAAGAATTGTCATCTCGACCGCAGCGAGACGGCTTTCCCGTCTCGCGAAATGGAGAGACCTGCGGTTCTTATCTGCACCGGAGTTTCTCGGTGCTGCAGAATCAACCGCAGGTCTCTCCACTTCGCTGCGCTCCGGTCGGGATGACAGAGTGTCGGACTTAGCGCGCCTCGAGCGTCTCCGGCGTGACGTTCCAGCCGCGCACCTTCAGGGTGAGCTGTTTGGCTGCATCCTTCGCAGGAACTTCGAGGGTGACGGTCTCCGACTCGCCCGGCAGCAGCGAGACGTAGTTGTCGCTGAAGAAAGCCGGAAGCACTTCCTCGCCGGACTTCGCCTCGAAGGCTCCGAGCTTCGTGTTCAGTGCGGGGACAGAAGCTTCATTCTTCAGCTCGATGGCGAAACGCTGCATGCCCTCGCCCGCGCCCGGCACCGCATGCGCAGTCACGGCCACGTGCGCCTGCGACATCGAGGTCATCGCGCGATAGCCGGCATCGTCCGCCGCGCGCCAGTAGAGATTGCGCGAGCGCAGTGTGCCGTCTGCCGAGGTAAGAGACAGGTGCACGAGTACAGTCGTGTCACCTTCGAGCTTCGGCAGATCGAGCGCGAAGGCATTGGTCACGTTGTCGGTCGCTGCGTCGAGCACCTGGTCCTTGTGCAGGAGCAGTTTGCCGTCGAGCGAGTAGACATCGGCCTCGGCCTTGAGCTGCTTCTCGTCGCCGCGCGTGGTGTTGACCACCTGCACCCGGTTCTCAGCCAGATCGAGCTGGATGTGCAGTGGTTCGCAAGCCTTCTGCGTCCCGTAGTAAGACGCGTGCGTGTCGTAGTCCGAGCTGAGGATGCCCCACAGCATGCTCGGCCACGAAGGCTGCGTCATCCACAGCAGGCGGCCGCCGTTCGGTGCCCACAGGTGCGCGTTGAAGCCCTCAAAGATCGCACGATAGTCGACGTAGTTCATCATCTGCGCCTGCTGCTCGTACTGCTCGAGGCTGGTGGCCATGCCGAACATCGCCTCCATGTGCTGATCGAATGCGCCGTAGGGATGCCAGTTGTGATACGCCCAGTCGTCGGTGATGGGCCAGCGATCCTGCTTCGGAATCCAGCGGCTAAACCATTCGAGCGTAGGCAGCGAAGGCGTGCCCACCTCGACCGCAAAGCCCGGATCGAGCTTGTTGTAGTAGTCCGCAGGGTTCTCGTAGGAATATGGTCCGCTCGGCTCGAGGTTCACCTGGTTCGACGAGGGTGAGTAGTAGCGTGTGCCGTCAAGCTGGTGCGTGAGCGCGATGAGGCCGCGATTGATGGTCGGCTGCGGCACACCTTCATTGCGGCCGCACCACATCACGATGGACGGATGGTTGCGATAGCGCAGGATCGTATCGTGGGCGTTGGCAAGGAAGAGCTGCGGGTCCTCGGCCTCGGCGTTCGAGTCGGTCGTGACCTCCCAGAAATCGTTCCACACCAGCATGCCGTACTCGTCGGCGAGATCGTAGAAGACCTCTTCCGAATTCTGGCCCTGCCAGTTGCGGATCACATCGAGGTTCGCGTCGCGGTCATAACGAAAGAATGGCTCGAGATGCTCGCGCGAAACGCGCTTGCGCGAGTCATCGAGACCCCAGCTACCGCCGCGCACCGCGATGCGCACGCCGTTCACGCGGATGATGAGGTCAGGCGTGGCGCGGGTATCGGCCACCGGCTCGAAGACCGGCGAGTTGTCCTGTCCCTTCGCGATGGATGAGGCCCAGCCCTGCGCCACCTGGCGCATGCCCTCATGCGTCACGTCTACCTGCGGCTCGGCGGCTTCGCGGCCCAGCGTGGGATCGTAATCGAGGCGCTTCAACTCGCCATCATGGTTCAGCAGGCTCAGCTCGTAGCTGATCTCGCGCACGCCGAAGCGCAGCTTCTTTTCGCTCGGCGCATCGCCGTTCGCGCTGAAGTTCAACGTCAGGTGATACAGCTCGGGTTTGCCGTAGCCGTTCGGCCACCACAGGCGCGGATGGTCAAGATGCAGCTGATGGAACTCTTCGGGCGAGAGCTTGACGATGACGCCCTCGGCCGGAACCTTCACCTGTTCGTGGATCTCGACGCCCTCGAAGCTGGCGGTGAGCGTACCCTCTTCGGGCTGGCCGCTCACGTTGCGCAAAGGCACGTTCACGCTCACATCTGCCTGCGTGATGTCCGGCAGCGGCAGGCGCGTAATGACCTGCGGATCGCCGATCTCGACTGCACCGCTGGCGACGAGGCGCACGGGCTGCCACAGGCCGGTGTTGCGGTCATGCATGGGCGGGTTCCAGTCCCAGCCTTCGGAGGCGAGGAAGGTCGGTCCGTCGAGCTCCATCGCTCCGCCGTTCAGGCCCGAGCCGAGCAGGATCGACTGCACGTTGGGAATGCCGGGGTGCGGCACCGGTGAGATGCGAATTGCCACCGCGTTCTTGCCATCGGCGCGCAGCAGCCTGGTCACATCGAAGACGCCGCGCATGAAAGCACCATCGATGTTGCCGAGCTTCTGACCGTTGCACCAGACTTCGGCGCGATAGTTGATGCCTTCGAAGACGAGGCGCAGGTGCGAACCCGGCTCAACCTTCGGCGTGGCAAACTCGGCGCGATACCAGTAATCCTGCTGGTTGAGCTTCTCGGGGATGTCGAGGTTGTCGAGGCCGTAGTCGGGGTCGGGATAGCGGCCACGGTCGATCATCGTCGAGAGCACGGTGCCGGGCACGGTCGCGGGCATCCAGTCTGCTGATTCAAAGCCGATGGTAGAGATGGCTTCGGGCGTAGCGTTGGTCTTCGGGGCTTCGACCAGCTTCCACCCGCCGCTGAGAATCCATCCACCAGAGGTAGAAGCTTCGAGCGTAGTCGTGGCGGGCGGCAGCGGCTTCGCTTCAGGCTTGCTAAAGGGCGCATTCTGCTGTGGCATCGCCTCGGGGGGCTGCGGGGCGCGGTTGCCAATGTACTGCAGCGATTGCAGCGGCCAGGGCTTTGAGCCATCCTCGAACATAATGAGGTCGTCTTCCGGCCGATCCTTCACCAGTGAAGCAATCTCGCCTGCGGTCTTCGCGCCGCGCGCGAGGGTGAAGCCTGCGATGTATCCGCCGAAGTGCGGGCAGGGCAGCGTGTCGCACTCGGTCGCGGGCGTCACCGGGCCGAGCACCAGCTGCGGATCGATCGATCCGGAAGCGATAGCGCCGTTTGCGGCCTCCGTGCCATCGACATAGAAGCGCGCGGTGGTTCCGTCATACGTGGCCGCGAGCGCATGCCAACCGGCGCCGATGGCCTTCGCCGCCTTCAGTTCGCGGCCTGCACCGAGGCGCAGCGCGGGCTTGCCGTCGACGAGCGCGAAGTAGCGCGAATCCTCGGCAGCGGGATCGCCCGCGCCAGCGATGAGGATCGACTTCGGGGTGACGGCATCGAGCTTCACCCAGGCGGAGAGAGTCCACGGCGCGCGCGCATTCAGGATGGGGTCATGCGCAGGCAGCGGCTTCTCAAGGCCGCGTCCGCCAGTGAGCAGGTGCGCGTTGTACGGGCCGTAGTGCTCGTACGGGATGAACGGCTGCCGCAGGTGCAGCACCGGAACATCCAACGGCTGCTCGGGCGGAATCTGCGGATGCGGCTGGCCGGCCTGCGCGTAGAGCGCGTACGGAGAAACGACAGTGGCAGAGAGAAGGACGGCAGCGCACAGGCGTGCGAAATCACGGCAAGCGAACACGGGGGCTCCTCGGTCTTTGGACAGCGGCAGCGCAGGAGGGCGCAACGCCTGCAACCAGTATAGACAGCGATTTGCCATCGAGGCGGACGCTCGCTTCGCTCGCATTCGTTGCATGTGTTTGCGGCGTGGGCGCTTCCGTTGGTCGAGAGTTGGGTGCATGACTAGTCGCGCACAAATCCTTGCGTCCAGGAATCTTCGTCTAGTACGCGCGAATATACCTGCAGCCCCTGCGGATAATCGCGAAACCCAGGCTGGCCTTTCAGTCGTTCTATCGCAGCTCTTGCATTTTCTTCTGTTCTGTAAACGCCTAAGAGCAACTCCACGTCTTCGCCTTCCAGTTTCTCTTGCTCGAACCAAAGCAGCCAGACTGTTTTCAATTCCTCCGCCGGGCTCATATGGCCTTCGTCAACTGCCTTTCCACGCCTTCGATCATCGAGGCGACCAGCGCCATGGGCAGGCCGACCACGTTGAAGTAGCAGCCGTGGACGCGGGGGATGTAGCGCGCGGCTGCTCCCTGGATGCCGTAGGCCCCGGCCTTGTCGGCGGGCTCGCCTGTGGCGATGTAGTTCGCAATCTCAGCGTCCGACATCGTGGCGAAGGTGACCCAGGTGGTCTCGGCGGCGATCTCGGTGACCTCCCCCGCGAGCACGGCCACGCCGGTAGCCACCTGATGCGTCGCGCCGGAGAGCAGGCGCAGCATGCGGGCGGCATCGGCCTCGTCGGCGGGCTTGCCGAGGATTTCGCCGTTCGGCGCGACGACAGTGGTATCGGCGGCGAGGATCATCTGCTGCTCGCCGTTGGGCAGCTTGGCGCGGACAGCCTCGGCCTTCTCACGCGCGAGGCGGATCACGTAGGCGACAGGCGGCTCGCCCTCGCGCGGCTCCTCGGGAATATCGGCGGGCAGCACAGTGAAGTCGAAACCGGCGCGGATGAGCAGATCCTTACGGCGAGGCGAGGCGGAGGCGAGAACCAACATCCTTCGATTATGGCCGATGGGTATGACAAAGGTGTGACCTGTAGCTCAGGGCTCAAATGAGAACGTAAAAACAAATCTGTCATTCCGACCGGAGCGAGACGCTTTTCGTCTCGCGCAGTGGAGGAACCTGCGGTTCTCTTTGAACAAGCGAGGATACGGGTGCCCCCATCCAAGCTTTGCTTGGGTAGGAGAGTAAAGCTGCTTGCGATTTCTCCTCAATCCGGCGAAGAACCGCAGGTTCCTCCGCTCCGCGACCTGCGGCCGCTCCGGTCGGAATGACAAGGCTAGAGAAGAAAGCAGAGCCTGGAGGGGGCACCCAAATTCGTCCGCGTGCAGCTTTGCTAAACGCTGCCCTTAAACTTTGACGCCGACGCGCGGTCCGTCCACCGTGTGCACGCCCCAGGCCATGCGCGGGGTGTTGTGGGCGATGCCCCAGCGCCCCTGCGCGTCGAGCAGGATCATGCCGCCGTGGCCGCCGAGCCGCTGGTAGAGGTACGAGATCGCCTCCTGCGCCACCTGCTCGGGCGGGCGGCCCATCTGCACGCGGTCGGTGGCCCACTTGCCCAGCACCAGCTTCATGATCGGCTCACCCCAGCCCGTCAGCGAGACCGCCGCGCTCTGGTTGTCGGCGTAGCAGCCGCAGCCGATCAGCGAGGAGTCGCCCACCCGGCCCGGAGCCTTCGCCAGCGTACCGCCGGTCGAGGTGGCGGCGGCGATGTTGCCGTCCACGTCGAGCGCGACTGCACCCACCGTGTCATGGGAATCCAAAGGCCCACCCAGACCGCCAAAGCCCAGCTCCGGTTTTGGCTCGGTCGCGGTCTCCGGAGACTTGTCATCGCCCGAGAAGGTGATGTCCGGCAACCCGGCACGCGCGCGCACGTGCGCCTCTTCAAGGCGGCGGCGCTCGCGGTCGACGATCAGCTCCGAGTTCTCGATCAGCGGCATGCCGTGCGAGGCGGCGAAGGCTTCTGCGCCCTCACCCACAAAGTAGACGTGCGGACTTTCGTCGAGCACCAGCCGCGCCGCCTGGATCGGGTTGCGCAGCCGCTCCACGCAGGCCACGCCACCGGCGCGCAGCGTGGCACCGTCCATGAGCAGGGCGTCCATCTGCACGCGGCCGTCCCGCGTCAGGAAGCTGCCGTACCCGGCATCGAAGGTGGCGTCGTTTTCCAGCTGCGATACCGCGGCCTCGACCGCCTCAATCGCGGTCGCGCCTTTTTCGAGTAAAGCCCACCCGGCCTGCAGCGCGTCGAAGACGCCCTGCTCGTTGGCCTCGGTCATGTCATCCGGCATGGCCCATGCGCCGCCGTGAACGATAAGGATCGGAGATCTCTGCATATGTGAACTTCCAAGTATAGTTCCGGGCTGTGGTGCTGCTCGTTGATCTCCATGCGGATAGGAAAGCGCGATCCCATCCAAAGAATCGAACTGGCATTCCCCAAAAAACTTGTCCGGGAACGGACACCCACGTTCCGGATCGAACAAGCAGCTCGATCCTGCACAAGGTAAACACCTGATTCCGGGCGCAATCCTGTTAACCGGCAATGGAACGCAAATTGCACCGCCCTATTCTTTCGTTTCTTCGAGAGAGGTCCTCCATGCTCCTGCAGGATGTGAAATACGCTCTTCGCCAGCTCCGCTCCTCGTGGGGATTCGCCGCTTTGGCGGTGATTACGCTCGCACTCGGTATCGGCGCCAATACGGCCATGTTTACGGTGGTCGAAAGCGTGCTGCTGCGGCCTCTGCCCTATGCCGACTCCAATCGGCTCATCTCGGTTGGGCCGACCAATGAGCCAGGCTTCGGAGCTCTCTCCTATCTCAACTTCGAGGACCTGCGCGACCAGGCACACACGCTGGAGCTGGCCGGAGGCTATTCCGAGGATGCGGCAGTCATCGACATCGCGGGTGCGGGACAGAGCGTGACCGCACCGCACCTGACGCCCAGCATCCTCACCATGCTCGGGACACAGCCCCTGCTGGGACGCACCTTTTCCGATGCCGAGGGCCAGCATGACGGCCCACAGGTCGTACTGCTCTCCGAGGGGCTGTGGCGGCAGAGCTTCCACGCGGACCCCGGCATCCTCGGCCGGACTATCACCATCAGCGGCGCGCCGCACACCGTCATCGGCGTCATGCCCGCCAGCTTCCACTTCCCGGAGAATGTGGGGCCGGATATCGACAAGGGCATTTGGATGCCCCTGCAGCCCTCCGACGAGATGTTCAAGGACCGTGGCTATAACTTCTTTGTCATGATGGCGAAGATGCGCCCCGGCGTATCGGCGGCCAGTGCCTCGGCTGAGATGCACGCCATCGCCATGCGCATCCGCCAGAAGAATCCCAAGGACGCGGGGTCGGTGGACTTCAAGGCCAACGGCTACCAGCAGCTGGTCACCGGCGATGTGCGGCCGGTCTTCCTTGCGCTGCTGGGCGCCCTGCTGCTCGTCCTCCTGATCGCCTGCGCCAATGTCGCCAACCTGCTGATCGCCCGCTGCCTGGGCCGCAAGCAGGAGTTCGCCGTGCGCGCCGCGCTCGGAGCCAGTCGCTGGCGGCTGATCCGGCAGCTGCTGGCCGAAGGGATGACGCTGAGCCTGCTGGGCTGCGCGCTGGGCACCATGCTGGCCTGGACCGCGCTGCAATCTCTCAACAAGCTGCCCCAGGGCACCATTCCCCGCGCCGACTCGATCGGCATGCACTGGACGGTCATCGTGGCGCTGGCTGCTGTGGCCACGGCAACCACACTGCTCTCCTCGCTGCTGCCGGCCCTGCTGGTGGCGCGGACCGATCCGCAACCGGCCCTGCAGGCCTCGTCGCGCGGCCTGGGCTCGCGCTCGGTAAGCGGCAAGCTGAGCGGCTGGCTCGTCGCCGGCGAGGTCGCGCTCTCGACCGTGCTGCTGGTCGGCACCGGCCTGCTCTTCCATACGCTCTGGAACCTGCAGCATGCGAGCCTGGGCTTCGAAACCGAACGCGTGAGCCGCTTTACCGCCATGCCGTCCGACGCGGCTGGCTTCTCGGCGATGGCGGTTTCGAGCGATCTTGACCATGCGCCGGTTTCCGTATCTGTCACGACTTACGGCCCGGCCCTGGAACGCATCCGGCAGGTGCCGGGCGTTGCAGATGCGGCTGTGGCTACAGCTCCCCCGCTCTCCAATATGGATATGAGCTCGAGCATGAAGATCGTCGGCCACACCGAGCTCGACACCCTTCATCCCGAGGCGCGCGTTTCTGCCGCCAGCGAGGACTACGCGCAGGTGCTGGGCACGCCGCTGCTGCGCGGACGCATGATCAGCGCCGACGATACCGAATCCACTCTCCCCGTCGCTGTCGTCAACGAATCGCTGGTGAAGCACTACTTCGGCAACCTCAATCCAATCGGGCAGCAGGTCGACCTGGGCGGCAAGGACACCGGCATGCTGAAGCCTCTAACCATCGTGGGCGTGCTTGCCGATCAGTCGGCCCACGGACCGAGTACCGAAGTCCAGCCGTTCCTGCTGATCCCCTACCGCCAGGTTCCGACCACCTCGCTCTTCTACCAGGCCCTGCTCAAGACCTTCGTCACCTTCATCGTGAAGACACGCGGAGACATGGCCATCGCCCCCGCGATGCGCCCGATCTTCAAGGAGGTCGCTCCGGGCTACGCACTCGATAACTTCCAAACCATGCAGGAGGCGCTCGACGACAGCACCTTCAGCCAGCGGCTGGGACTCTATCTCACCGCGTCCTTCGCCGGGCTCGCAGTCGTAATGGTGATCGCCGGGCTTTACGGCGTGCTGGCGCAGCTGGTGAGCTATCGCCGCCGCGAGATCGGCGTACGCATGGCGCTGGGCGCAACCAGGCAGAGCATCGTGCAGATGATCCTTCAGCAGGCGGGAATCCTCATCGCATTTGGTCTCGCAGGCGGACTGGTGCTGAGTGGACTTGCCGGCAGGCTGGTGAAGAGCTACCTCTTCGGCGTGAAGTCGCTCGACCCCGGCACGTATGCGGGCGTGGTGCTGGTCCTGCTCCTGATCGGAGCGGTCGCCGCACTGCTGCCAGCGCATAGCGCCTCGTCCATTGAGCCGATGGAGGCCTTGCGCGAGGACTAAGGCTGCTCCGCGCAGGACGATCCGCCTTCGGCCTCCGCTTCCGCTGGTCGTGCTTCGAAACTTCGCCACTCGACTGCGGCCCACTCAAGCCTGAAGTTGGCTTGAGTGGGGAAGCACGAGCTCCAAAACAAACCTGTCATTCCAACCGGAGCGAGACGTCTCGCGTCTCGCGAGCCGGAGGAACCTGCAGTTCTCTTCAAGTAGCGACGATGCCTCCTCGAGCGCTTGACTCAAAACGAGAGACACGCATCTCACTTTGCGTGGAAACAGGCACGCAACGGCGACCCAATCAATCGCAATTGATTGAAAAACAAAGCCGTCCTATAGTGAAGGGAATTCGCAGTCGATCAGACTGTGGAAGGGAACAGGAGTTCCGCGCTTCTCCGCCAAGAGTATGGCGCGGTGACCTGTTTGGTTTTGCTATGACGTGCGAACTCCGACCGGGAAAGTCGGTTTTCGCTTGAGCTTGAATATACGACACGATTTGTCGGTATTACAAGCGCCCATGGAAATCTTTTTTCCATTGCAACCCGCTCCCCATCGGGACGGCTCAGAGAAATGGGAGGAAACAGCCATGACCGCTATTCACAATGGACAGTGCGGACTTTGTACTCACTTCGGTGAGGAGCATGCCAATTCCGAGAAGCTCGTCAGCATTCACTCCACGCAGCAGGCGCCCGCGGACTTCGTAGACAGCTGCGGCCATCCGAAGCTCATCTCGCTGCACCTGAAAGTCACCGCCGTCTCCGGCTGCGACGGCTTTACGCCTGTCGCCGCTGCCTGAACCTCGCGTTCGGCGAATCGCCTTCGGCACGCGCTCCCCTTGGTCGCGATCGGGATTGGTTCCCAATCCTGCGGCTGGCGGGAGCGTTTGTCTTTGCTCAGGAAGTGGGCGCGCAGGAAGTGGGATCGTACTCTCCCATCCATGCGAAGCCTGGGAGGAGCACCTTTTTTCTCCTGGTGCCTGCATCCCCTGCATAAACGATGAGGGTCGGCCAGCGCGACCAGCGGGAGCGGGTGCCGAAGGCTAAGGGCCCGCCACGGGCAGTGGCTGGCTATACTGGGAAGAAGCACTCTTGCTCAGGAAGTTGCCGTGCATCTGGAACGCATTCTTCATCAAACCCGCGCCACGGTGGCCGAGCGCAAGCGTCAGAGCCCCGCAGGTGAGCTCGAGCGGCGTGCCGCGAATCACATCCCCCGCGGCTTTGCGCGTGCGCTGAAAGCAGCTGCGCAGCATGGCCCGGCAATCCTCTCCGAACTAAAGAAAGCCTCGCCCTCCAAGGGCCTCATCCGCCCGGAATTCGAGCCGCACTTTCTCGCACAATCGCTCGCCAATGGCGGAGCAGCCGCGCTTTCCGTGCTCACCGACGAGCCGTTCTTCCAGGGCAGCCTGCGCAATCTCGAAATTGCATCCGCTGCTGTTACGATTCCCTGCCTGCGCAAGGACTTCATCGTCGACAAGTACCAGATCGTGGAAGCCCGCGCGCACGCAGCCGATGCGATCCTGCTGATCGTCGCAGCGCTCACCGACACCGAGCTCGAAGCCTTCACCATCGAAGCGCATGACTACGGTCTCGATGTGCTTTGCGAAGTTCACACCGCGGAAGAGCTGGAGCGCGTGCAGGGTCTGGGCGCAGATGCCTACGGCGTGAACAATCGCGACCTCAAGACCTTCGAAGTAAGCCTCGAGACCTCACTCAAGCTGGTGGGCCGTCTGCCCAAGGATGCGGTGAAGGTCGCCGAAAGCGGCATTCACACCTCAGAACATCTCGAAATTCTCCGCAATGCGGGCTTCGACGCCTTCCTCATTGGCGAATCGCTCATGCGCCATGCCGATCCCGGCGCCGCGCTGAAGGCTCTGGTCGGTGGCGTGCCGCAGACGGAGCGGGTCTAGAGCCATGTCTGGCCGATTGTGGGTCAAGATCTGCGGCAACACCAGCCTTGAGGATGCGCTTGTCGCAGCCGAGGCTGGAGCCAGTGCCGCCGGCTTCGTCTTCGCGCCCAGCAAGCGGCAGGTCACGGTGGAGCAGGTGGCCGAGATTACGCCGCAGCTGCCTGCCTACTTCGAAAAGATCGGCGTCTTCGTCGACGCCTCCTTTGAGCAGATCGTCCAGGCCGTCGAGATGGCCGGCCTTACCGGCGTCCAGCTGCATTCCGCGGCAGACTCCGGCATTTCCGATCGCTTGCGGACACATTTCGGACCCGGGCTGCGCCTGCTTCAGGTGATCCACTACCAGCAGGAGCTGGGCTCGCAGCTTGCCGCCGCCAGCCGGAACGCGGCCCTTGACGGCGTGCTGGTCGACTCGCGCACGGCCACGCTGGTGGGCGGCACGGGTGTCCGGTTCGACTGGCATGCGGCGCGGAAGAGTCTCGCCGAAGCCGCGAACGGCCTGAAGATCATCATTGCCGGCGGGCTCGATCCGGAGAATGTTGGCGAGGCCATCGCCACGCTGCGCCCCTGGGGCGTGGACGTGGTGACGGGCGTCGAAGCCGCGCCGGGACAAAAGGATCACGCGAAGGTAAAGGCGTTCGTCCAGAACGCACGCATTGCGGCATCGAAGCTCGAAACGCCCGTACAGGTTTAGTCTGGAAGTGAGGACACACGAGTGAGCACAGCGACGGAAACGACTCAGGCACCCGAGACAACGAAGAGCAGACCCGGACGCTTTGGCGCCTATGGTGGACGCTACGTGCCCGAGACGCTGATGGCGGCGCTCGAAGAGCTGGACCACGCCTATGCCGAGGCGCAGGCCGATCCTGACTTCCACGCGCGCCTCGATGGGCTGCTGCGCGAGTATGTCGGCCGCCCCACGCCACTCTACTATGCCTCGCGGCTCACAGAATCGCTGGGTGGCGCGAAGATCTACCTGAAGCGCGAAGACCTGCTGCATACCGGCGCGCACAAAATCAACAACTCGCTCGGCCAGGGCCTGCTCGCGCAGCGCATGGGCAAGAAGCGCATCATCGCCGAAACCGGTGCAGGCCAGCACGGCGTGGCTACAGCCACCGTCTGCGCGCTGCTCGGCCTCGAGTGCGTGGTCTACATGGGCGAAGAGGATATGCGCCGCCAGGAACTGAACGTGCTGCGCATGCGCATGCTCGGCGCCGAGGTGCGCGGTGTCAGCTCGGGCTCGAAGACGCTCAAGGACGCGATCAACGAGGCGATGCAGCCGGTGGGCCTCGATAATCCGCACGAGGCCACGCCCGAACATCCCAAGGGGCG
>NZ_JASGFD010000079.1:0-14444 GCF_047605705.1 Silvibacterium sp.
GGGATCAAGATCCCCCTGCAGGAGATGCCGGCTGCCTACATCAGCTGCCAGCGGCCGAAAGCGAAGGGGCCGTTTGAAGAGAAGCAGGGGCGGGTCTACGAGGTTCTCTTTCCGCATCTGCAGCGGGCGCTGAACCTGCACCTGAAGTTCTCCCGGGCGGATGCGAAGGCGCAGGCCATGGAGCGAGCCCTGGACGCCTTCGGTCATGCCGTCTTCGGGCTGGACCGGGCCGGGCGCGTCATCCTCTGCAACCGCATGGCGGAGGAGATCGTGCGGGCCGGGCATGTGCTCCGCCTGGAGCAGGGCTGGCTGGCGGCGGTGGATCCCGTGCGGGATCGCGGCCTGCAGGGCATGCTGGCCGGGGCGGTTGCGACAGGCGCCGGCGCGGGCATCGCGGCAGGAGGCTGGATGCTGCTCGAAGGCCACTCGGAGGAACATGCACTCCGGCTGGCGGTCACCCCCGTCCGGCTGCCTCTGCCGGGCTATTCAGGCCTGCTCGCCGCACTCGTTTACGTCAGCGGCCCGGCGGTAAGGCCCCTGTCGAAGGCGGAAGCTCTACGCTCCCTGTACGGGCTCACGCCGGCGGAAGCGCGCATCGCGGACCTGCTGGGAGCGGGGCTCGAGATCAGGGAAATCTGCCATCGCTCGGGAATCACTCTCGAAACCACGCGCTTCCACGTGAAGCGCATCCTCGCGAAGACCGGGGCCAGGCGGCAGGCGGAGCTGGTGCGGATGATCGCCCTGATCCCGGCTCTCCCACCCGGCCTGCAATCCTGAGACCCTTGGGCGGACTCAGCTTTCCGGGTGTGCCGCGAGGTATTTGCTGTATTCCTCGCTCAGAGACTTGGCGAAGGCATCCACCAGCAGCAGCTGCCCCTGCAGCACCCCGAGATGGCCGATCATCGTTTTCGCCTCGCCCGGGTCCATGTCCTCGGAGCCGTCTTTCATGAGGACAATCGAGCTCAGGCTGACGATGGCGTCCCGCGCCGCCTGGTGCTCCGACTCTTTCAACTCATCCTGCGTGATGTAGATACTCGACAGCTCCTGCGCCTGCGAGTACGGCATATAGGCCAGCGTACCGGTCGTTTGGGCGGTCTTCCAGCTCACCTCGTCGAGATCGGTGATATTGAAATTCACACTCAGATTGCCGTGTGGGAGCTTCCCGGTCTTCACTACCTGTTGCAGGATGCCCACACCGTTCTTGAGCACGACCTGTTCCTGCCGGATGCCATCGCGAATCCCCTGCAGGTCCTTCGCATTGCTGCGAATCTCGCTGGTCATGCTCGCGGCGGCCTCATGCGCCAGGTGCTGATGTTCGCGCCACTCCACTCAGCCTTCGATCCCGACCGCGATCAGCAACCCGATGGTGATGGTGAACAGGTGAATCAAAAAGTCGCGCCAGTTCAGGACCGGCTCATGGGGTGGATGTACATCGAGCAAAGGCGAGGTCTCCCCGGAAGAATGCGGTGGACCCATTCTGCATCAGGCCTTGCGCGATGTCAGCGCATTTCTGCAAAGAGAAAGGCGCGAAGATCGAGGGATCTTCGCGCCTTGTTCCACCAGGCGATTCGCGCCACGCGCAGTGGCTATTTCGACAGCGTGTTCTTTACGATCTCGCTCACCTGCTTGCCATCGGCGCGCAGGCCCTTTTGCTGAATCTTCGCCTGTACGGCCTTCATCGCCAGGCCCATCTGCTTCGGGCCCAGCTCGTCGCCCGAGGCGGCCATCTCGGCCAGCGTCTCAGTCACCAGCGCGCGGATCTCCTCTTCGCCCGCGGCCTTCGGCATGTAGGCCTCGATCACCGTGATCTCCTCGGCTTCCTTGGCCGCGAGTTCCGGGCGGTTGCCCTTGGTGAACTGGTCGATCGATTCCTTGCGCTGCTTGATCAGCGTGGTCAGCACCTGCAGCACTTCGCTGTCTTCGAGCGGAGCCCGCTTCTCGATTTCCTTGTTCTTGATGGCGGTCTTCACCATGCGCAGCGTGGAAACGCGCTCACTGTCGCGCGCCTTCATGGAGGCAATGACGTCTTTCTCGATCTGCTGGGTAATGCCGGAAGTGCTCATTTTCACCTGTCCAAACTCCCCATTATATGAACAAAGCGGCCCCGGCGCGGCCTCAGTACAATCAGGGGCAAAGGAAAACCCGAGATGATTCGCAAAACGCGCCTCTTTACTCCTGGTCCGACTCCTCTTCTTCCTGCCGCGCAGTTCGCCATGGCCGCTGCCGACATTCACCACCGGACCGCCGAGTTCCGCGCGCTGTATCAGCGTGTTCTGGAGCAGCTGAAGGCCTTCGTCGGCACCAAGAATGACGTGCTGCTGCTCGCCTCTTCCGGTACGGGCGCGATGGAAGCTTCGGTCTCGAACCTGACCTCGCCCGGCGATCACGTCCTCGTGCTCTCGGCTGGTAAGTTCGGCGAGCGCTGGACCGCGATCACCAAGGCCTTCGGCTGCGTGGTCGACACGCTGACCGCGCCCAACGGCGAGACCTTCTCGCTCGCCGACGTGAAGGCCCGCATCAAGCCCGAGACCAAGGCCATTTATGTGCAGGCCACCGAGTCCTCGACCGGCGTCCGCCACGACGTGGAAGGCATTGCGAAGCTCATCAAGGAAGTCGGCAGCGATGCGCTGCTCGTGGTCGACGCCATCACCGGCCTTGGCACCACGCACTTCGATGTCGATGGCTCCGGGATCGACGTCATCATCGGCGGCTCGCAGAAGGCCGTGATGATTCCTCCGGGCCTCGCTTACCTGTCGCTCAGCGACAAGGCCTGGGCTGCGACCGAGACGTCGAAGAATCCGCGCTACTACTTTGACCTGCGCAAGGAACGCAAGAACGCGCAAAAGGGCGAGAGCTCGTACACGCCGGCGGTTGCGCTGATTGCCGCGCTTGGCGCCGCGCTCGACTACATCGCCGCGCAGGGCGGAGGCGATCTCGCCGCCGGCCGCAAGGCCCTGGTCGACAATGCCGAGACCTGCGCCGCCATGACCCGCGCCGCGGTCCAGGCCCTGGGCCTGAAGCTCTTCGCGCCTTCGGCTCCGGCTGCCGCGGCCACCGCCGTGCTGCCGCCCGAGGGCGTCGACTCCGGTGTCTTCGTCAAGGAGCTCAAGAGCCGCTTTGCCGTCGTCATCACCAACGGCCAGGGCGAGATGAAGGGCCAGATCTTCCGCATCGCCCACATCGGCTTCTTCGATTACATGGACACCATCGCCATCATCGGAGCGCTCGAGCAGATCGCCGTGAACACGCTGAAGATTCCGGGCTTCCAGTTCGGACAGGCCGTGGCCGCCGCGCAGAAGGCGTACGTGGAAGCGACAACCGCGAAGCAGGAAGCAGAACCGGTAGGCGCCCGCTAAGGGCGCCTGCGTTTTTATGGGCGCCCTTTATACGGGCGCTTTGTTTTTCCGAATCACAGGAGCAGAAATGAAGATCGTTCTCGCCGAGAAAGTTTCCCCGGCCACCCTCGCTGTCTTCCAGAGCGAGCCGGATTGGAAGATCGTCACCCACGACCAGATCAAGGACGGCCTCCCCGCCGAGCTCGCCGACGCTGACGGCCTTGTCGTCCGCTCCGCCGTGCAAGTGGATGATGCGCTGCTCGCCTCCGCGCCCAAACTGCGCGTGATCGGCCGTGCCGGTGTCGGCGTGGACAACATCGATGCCGACGCCGCTACCCGCCGCGGCATCGTGGTGATGAACACCCCCGGTGCGAACGCCATCGCCGTCGCCGAGCTGACCCTCGGCCTGATGATCGCGCTTGCGCGCCAGATCCCCAAGGCGAATGCCACCATGCACGCCGGCAAGTGGGAGAAGAAGTCGCTGCAGGGCGTCGAGCTGCGCAATAAGAAGCTTGGCATCCTCGGCCTCGGCCGCATCGGCCTCGAGGTCGCACGCCGCGCCCGCAGCTTCGGCATGGAGATCATCGGGCACGACCCCTTCGTCTCCGCCGCTGTCGCGCGTGAGAATGCCATCACGCTGGTCTCGGTCGAAGAGCTCTTCCGCGATGCCGACTACCTTTCGCTGCACGTCGGTCTCACGCCGCAGACCGCCGGCATCATCAACGAGAAGACGCTCGCAACGATGAAGAAGGGCGTGCGCATCGTCAACTGCGCCCGCGGTGAGCTGATTGTCGAAAACGATCTCGCCGAAGCCCTCAAGAGCGGCCACGTCGGCGGCGCTGCCCTCGATGTCTTCCACAAGGAGCCGCTGAAGGATTCGCTGTTCTTCGAGATTGAGAATGCCATCCTCACGCCGCACATCGCCGGTTCCACGAACGAGGCGCAGGAGGCGGTCGGCATTCAGATTGCGATGCAGACCCGCGAGTACCTGAAGAATGGCGTGGTGCAGAATGCCGTGAACATGCCCTCGCTCACGCATGAGGAATACCAGGAGCTCGCGCCCTACATCACGCTGGCCGATCGCCTCGGTACTTTTCTCTCGCACTTTGCCGACGGTACGCTCGAGAGCGTGCGCATTGCGTATAACGGCCGCATCAGCGAAGGCAAGACCGACCTTATCCGCAACAGCGCGATCGAAGGCCTGCTCGGCCACAGCGAAGGTGTGAACAGCATCAATGCCGCCGCAGTTGCGGAAGAGCGCGGCATCCGCGTCTCGGAAGAGAAGAAGGCCACGGCCTCGGGCGGCGCAGGCAACGTGCTCAAGCTCACCGTGCACACGCGCTCGGGTGACGTGCATGCCAGCGGCACCGTGCTCCACGGCACCTCGGCGCGCCTGCTCAACCTGAACGGCATCGACGTGGAGGCTCCCCTTGAGGGCACGCTGCTGGTGCTGCGCAACCAGGACGTCCCCGGTGTTATCGGCCGCGTCGGCACCATCCTCGGCGACTTCCAGACCAACATCGCGAACTTCGCGCTCGGTCGCGCCAGCCATGGCCGTGCAGTTCCTGAGGGCACCGCGCTCGCCGTCATCCAGGTGGATGGTTATCTCGACGAAGCCGCCGTGCGCGCCCTGCGCAAGGTCGAGGCCATTGCCGAGGTCCGCGTCGCCAGCCTGGGTGAGAAGTTGCAGCTCGCCGCCGCGGAATAGGCCCGGCGCGTCGTTTTTGCGCAAATCAGTAGAATAGAAATGCGGGGCCTGCGCAGCACAGCAGGCCCCGCAAGCGTAAACGCGACAAGCGCAAACTATTGGAGTCCCGCACGTGCCTCTCTACGAATACCGCTGCACCAAGTGCGGCCATCAGTTCGAAAAAATCCAGAGCTTCAGCGCCGAACCGCTGACCGAATGCCCGGTCTGCCAGGGGCTGGTCGAACGCCTCATCTCCGCGCCCGCCGTGCAGTTCAAGGGCTCGGGCTGGTACGTCACCGACTACGCCGGCAAGAGCGCCTCGGCCAAGCCCAGTGCGTCGTCTGCCTCGGCTGGCTCATCGGAATCATCCTCGTCGTCCTCGACGGAAAGCAAGGCTGCGCCCAGCGCGCCTGCGAGCAGCACCGGCTCTTCCAGCAAGAGCGAATAGTCCGCAAGGACTGAGGGCGCCCCACCCAGGCTAGGCCTGGGTGGGAAAGCACGCATCTTTACGACTGCGCGGGAACCTTATCGCCTTCCTTCCGCGCTTCGGAGAGCCCAATAGCGATGGCCTGCTTGCGGCTCGTGACCTTCTTGCCGCTCCGGCCGGACTTCAGCTTCCCCTGCTTCAGCGCCTTGATCTCGCGCTCGACCGACCTCGAAGCACCCGCACCGTACTTGCGCGTGCTCTTCTTTGCAGCTGTCTTTTTGCCTGTGGTCTTCTTCGCCGCTTTCTTTGCTGTGGTCTTCTTTACCGCCTTCTTGGCGGTGGCTTTCTTTACGGCGGACTTTTTCCCCGCCGATTTCTTCGCGGCACTCTTCTTAACAGCGCTTTTCTTGACCACAGACTTTTTGATTGCGCTCTTCTTCGCAGCGGATTTCTTTGCAGCCTTCTTCGTTGCCTTTTTCTTGGTTGCCATATCAATTCTCCCTTTGAGGCCGAAGGCAGTTGCGAAATCGACCCCAGCCATGGGATAGCGTGTCCATGCCGCCGGGTTGCGTGAAGGGAGTAACGTGTGCGCTTCCTCTCTCCCCATGCTTGCGGCGATGATGACAACAACGATGGCTGCGTTTCACAGCAGGAAGTATGTTCTCGGTGTCGATGGCTGCCGCACGGGCTGGATCGCCGCCGCGCTCTCGCTCGATGCGCGCAGCCTCAGCTTCGCTGTCTTCCCGGACTTCACCACGCTGCTTGCGCATCATGCTTCCGCGCAGGCCATCGCGGTGGACATGCCCATCGGCCTGCGCGAAGACTTTGCTCCGCGCGCCTGCGACCGCGAGGCCCGTCGCCTGCTCGGCCCGCGCGGATCGAGTATCTTTCCTGCGCCGGACAGGAGCCTGCTGACATTCTGTAACCTCGACGGTGACAAACAGAAGCAGTATGTCCGTGCGTGTGAGCACTCCTTCAATCGCTGTGGGAAGAAGATCTCTCTGCAGACCTTTCACCTGCTGCCGAGGATCGTCGAACTTGATGTGCTTCTCACTCCGCAGTTACAGCGTCGTGTGATTGAAGCCCATCCAGAGCTGAGCTTCCTCACCGCCTCCGGCACCCAGCTTGCCCACGCCAAGCGTACTGCCGAAGGTTATGCCGAACGCCGCGCCATCCTCGAACGCCTCTTTCCGCATATAGCCATCCCCGAGCGCAACACCGTCACGGGTACCTACCGCGGCGCGCAGCCCGACGATCTTCTCGATGCCGTGATTGCAGCGTGGTCCGCGCTTCGCTGGCATCGCGGCGAGGCGCAGCTGCTTCCATCGGAGACAGAGCGCGACCCGCGCGGGCTGCGCATGCAGATTGCGGTGTAAGCCGCAGCCATTCGCATTTCATCGCGAGATCTGTTACTCGTTGCACGGGAGATAGAACTGTGTCGAAACCGAACGAAGCTGCTCCGTCGTCTGCCTCCAACTCCGCCACCCGCCGTGAATTCCTGCAGGGCACACTTGCCGCCGCGGGAGCCACGCTCGCCGCCGGAAGCCTTTCCGCCTTTGCCTCGCCCGCACAGAATAAGAAGCGCCCGAACCTCGTCTTCTTTCTCGGCGAGGGCCAGCGTGCCGATGCGCTCTCGATCGCCGGCAACTCCATCCTGAAGACGCCGAACCATGACCGCATCGGCCATGAGGGCATCCGCTTCGAGAATGCCTTCTGCACGAACGCGCTCTGTGCGCCGGCCCGCGCCACCGCGCTCACTGGTCTCTATTCGCGCACCAGCGGCGCGCTCGACAACAACGGCCCGAACGTTCCGCTGCCCAGCGATATCCCGCTCTTTACCGACCTGCTGCGCGAAGCAGGATACGAGGTCGCCATCCTCGGCAAGGTGCATGTGCGCAACGGTGTCGAAGATCGCTACTGGGACTACTACTTCGGCCACAACAACCCTGCAAACGACTATGCGAATCCGTTCTTCAAGGAAGGCCGCAAGGGCAAGGTAGGCGAAGAGAAGCAATACAAGGGCGTCTATCCGGATGACCTCACCGTGGATCGCGCCCTCGCGTGGCTAGACGAAGATCGCGGCGACAAACCATTCTGCCTGCTCGTCTGGTTCGTCGCGCCGCATGAGCCGTTCTTCCGCGCACGCCGCCACTTCGATCTCTATCGCGATACGCCAGTCGAGAAGCCTGCCACGTTTGACGATGATCTCAAGGGGTATCCCGGCAAGCCGAAGGGCTTCGTCGATGCGGAGAACAAGATCGGCACCACCACTACGCATGTCGCCTGCGGCTCACATGAAGGCATCGTGAAGGACTACTACGCAGGCCTCGTCGCCGTCGATGACAACATCGGCCGCATCTTCACATGGCTCGAAAAGAAAAATATCCTCGACGAGACGGCTATCGTGCAGACCTCCGATCACGGATACTTCCTCGGCGAGTTCCGTCTCTTCGATAAGCGCCTCATGCATGAGCCCTCGATCCGCGTGCCGCTCATGATCCGCTATCCCTCGCGCATCCCAGCGGGTACGGTACGTGCCGAGCAGGTGCTCGATATCGATCTTGCGCCGACCTTCCTCGATCTCGCCGGCCTGCCCGTTCCCGCGCACATGCAGGGCAAGAGCGTGCTGCCGCTCGCGAAGGCTGCCGATCCCGGGTTCCGCCGCGAGTGGCTTTACGAATACTTCGAGTGGCCGAATCCCGAGGCTGTGCGCCCCCATCGCGGCATCCGCACCGAGCGTTACAAGCTTATCCACTACGTGATGGACCCACAGGAGTTCGAGCTCTACGATCTGCAGAACGATCCCGGGGAGACGACGAACCTTTACGGACGTCCTGAGAGTGCGGCCCTGCAGCAGCATCTGCTCGCGCGCCTCGAAGCTTTGCAGAAGGAGGTGCCGACGCGCCCGCAGTCGGTGTAAAGATTTCACGCGCACATGAAAAATCCCGCGAAGGCCTGAAGCCTCCGCGGGATTTTGTTTTGCAGTGCGGTTGGTTTACCAGCCCTGGTGGTTCCAGCCGCCGCCCCAGGGGTTCGACTGCGGTGAGGCCAGGTTCAGCTCGCTCTTCACAAGCGTGATCGCCAGCGCTACCACGTAGCGGTCGTTCGGCAGCGCAATCGACTGGATCGTCTTCGAGCTGTCGAGCGGCAGAACGTACTGGTAGAGGTTGAAGGTCTGGTCGTCCTGCGAGCCATCGTAGTTATCGCGATAGGCCAGCGCCGCAACCTCTGACTCGTTCTGGTAGTGGGCAGGCGTGTACCAGTCGCTGAAGCTCTGTGTCAGCGTCTTGGTGAGCGTCTTCTTCGCCTTGGTGCCGTCCGTGTAGGTGATCGTCACCGTCTGCGCTGTCTGGTCGCCCTGCACGCCCGTACCCAGGATGCGGATCTGGTCGTACCGGCCGCTCGGCAGCGCAATCGCGGTGCCCGTACCGTACACCACGTTCGGCTGGTTGGCCGGTGCGATGGTGTATTCGATGCCGTTGGCGACGAAGCCCTTCGACGAGGTCGTATCGCCGAGCAGGTTCGCCGAGTAGGCCGTACCGCCTGCGTCGAGTCCTGCCGAGCCGTCAAACGTGGTGCCGTCGGTGTAGATGCCGGTCGCGTTGTAGGCGCCTGAGAGGTCCACCTGCGTGCCCAGGTTCGGGCTCACCAGGGTCGCCGCCAGCACGATCACGTCCGAGTTGTTGGGAAGAGTCAGGCTCTTCACTTCCTTGTCTGGATTCAGCAGCAGGGCATAGCTGTAGAGGTTGAACTGCCCCGAGCCTTCGGTGCCGTTCTCCTCGTTGCGATACTGCGTCGCCACGGCCTCGCCTTCGCCGAGATTGCTGGCTGGCGAAAACCAGTCGCTGAAGCTCTGCGTGTAGCTCTGCGTGGTGCCGTCGGTGTAAGTCACGGTCAGCGCCTGGTTGGCCTGGTTGCCGTCGATGCCGGTGGCCAGCAGCTGCAGCGTGGAGAACTTGCCCTTGGGCAGCGTGACGGCCTGTCCTGCGCCGGATACGCCATTCTCCGTATTCGCCTTGCCGAATTTAAACTGCACGCCGTTCAACACACGCGCCGTCGAGAGCTGATTCGACGAGTACGCATAGCCGCCGAGCCCGCCCTGCGTGGTGAAGGTCGTGCCGTCGGTAAATGCCGCGTAGACGTTGTACGCCGAGCTCAGGTCCACCGGCGTGCCCGTGCCCCAGTTGCCCAGCGCCGCACTCACTTCCAGCGCGCCGGAAACCTGCTGCGTCACGTTGCCCGAGGTTGCGGTGACCGAGATGGCATTGTTGATGCCGGTCAGCGCCAGCGGCCCGGCCAGGAAGGCCAGCGTCGTGCTGTCGGAGTTTCTGCCCGAAGGCAGGAAGCCCGCATCCACGCCCGCAGGCGTCGTGCCGGTGTAGGAGTAGCTGATCTTGCCGGTGAATCCGTTCTCAGGCGATGCGGTCACCTTCGACGTCGCGTAGTTGAGCTGATTGAGGTAGAGCGTCGTCGGAGACAGCGCCACTCCGTAGTCGGGCAGGGCGAGCGAGACGTAGGCGGTCTGCGTGATGCCGTTGGCACTGCCTGTCACGATCACCAGCGTGTTGCCGCCCGGAGTCGCGCTCGTCGTCCCTACGTCCAGCGTGGTCGAGCCGGAAGTGGTGATCGTCGTGGCGGCGAGAGACGCCGTTACGCCGGTCGCCGAGTAGGTCGGAGCGCCGATGACCTTCGCCGTCAGCGTGACCGCGCCGGTAAAGCCGTTGGTCGGTGTCACCGTGATCGTGGTCGAGCCGGACTCGCCGGGCGTCAGCGGAATCGAGCTCTGGCCGGCGGCGATGGTGAAGTTCGGGCTGGTAGTGTTCGCCGGCCCAAGGACGTTCAGCATCGACTGCCCGTTCGGCGTACCCCAGCCGGTCGTCAGGTCATAGCCGGTCACTGCGGAGAAGAGGTCCGGGCTGCTCGAATTGAAGTTGTTGCCGGTGGTGATGTCGTGGAAGAGCGTGGTGTAGGTCGATCCCTGCCCCAGCGCATACACGGTCGGGTTCAGGCTGCCGATCGGTGTACCGTTCGACTGCTCGTTGGCCAGAGCAAGATAGCCGGCCCAGCGCGGTGCCGAGAGACTGGTACCGCCGATGCCCGTGGTGCAGCTGCCGTTCGCGCAGTAGTAGTTGTCGGTGTTGGCTTCCATCGCAACGTCAGGAATGTTGCGATAGGTTGTCGAGCCCTGGTTCTCCGAGTTGATGACCGGCACCTGGTAGCTGGCAATCGGCGCCGCCGTATTCCAGCCACCGCCGCTGCCCACCCACGCCGACTCCGACTCCCACGCGCCGCCGGGCCCGGTCGTTGTCAGGTCCGTGCCGCCCACCGCTGTGATGTAGGTGCTGTTGCCGGGGTAGCCCACCGTGCCCACGGCTGCGCCCGCGTCGCCCGAGGAGACGAAGACATTCTGTCCCTGCGCCAGCAACTCCATGAAGACCTGCTCATAGCCCGGCTCGGTGGCCGGCGTGCCGCCCCAGCCGAAGGACAGACTGATCTGCTTAGCCACATCGTCCTCGGCCGCCTGCGCGAAGGCCGTCTGCGCATCGGTGTCCGGACCGTTCGTCAGGTACACGATCAGCGCCGAGAGGTGGGGCGCCATCGAAATCGCCTGCTCCATGTCGATGACCTCTTCGCCGTCATCGCAGCCGCCCGTCGAAGGCAGGCCGGAGCAGACGCCGTCCACGCCCACCAGCACGTTGTAGATCGGCACGCTCAGCGTCTGCCCGGTCGTGCTGAAGTAGTTCTTCACGTCGCTCACGTTGTAGGGCCCGAGTTCGACGAGGCCCACCGCCTGTCCGGTGCCGTCGAGCGAGACATCGCCTGCATACGCGGCGCGCATGTCGCTGCCCAGGAACGATCCGCCTGTGCCCGAGCCGGTGGTGTTGGCCGTGGCCGCATGGCTGCCGGTCGCCTTCACGAGATAGTTATGCGGGAGCTCGTAGTTCGTCAGGCCATGCACGTCCACGATCGGCTCACTCGCATCGATCGTCGGCTCGGTGCTCGGCGCGAAGAAGGTGCGGTTTTCGGTCGGATGCTTGTAGGTGCGCATCGTTACGCCGAAGGTTTTGTTCACCGAGGAGACCGGCGCGGTCACGTTCAACACCAGGCGATTGGTGTGCGTGTGCGTCACCGTCATGCCCTGTGCCTTCACATAGGCGATGAGCTTGTTGTAGTCCGCCTGCGTGGGGCTGAAGCGGGCCTCGAACTCAGCCGGCGTCAGGAATTTCTTGTATTGCGCGCTGGTCGGGTCCTGCTGCTGCTGGAGCAGCGTGATGAGCTCCTGCTTGTTGCGGAGCGGAAGGGAAATCGTCAGCCCCAGGCTCTGGTTGGCGGCCATGGTCTGTGCGGATGCGGCCGCGTCCGACGGCGCGGTGAAGTTCCTGGGCAATTGCACGCGCTGCGCCGCGGCAATGGAAGTCGACAAACATGGAATCGTCACACATGCTGCAAGTGTGGGGAGGGCGAACCTGAGCCAAAGGCCTCTCGGGGGCAAACCACGCATAACTCGTATCTCCGTTTCACGTTCACAATCGTTCACTGCGGGCAGAGTCAGGGGCAGTCAGCAGGAGTGCAGAGGTGAAATCAGGCCATGCGAGATCGAACGCGCCAGCGCAAAGGAGAGCTGGCCGCAGGGCGGGCGCCGGGATGTACCGGTCTGTGGGGTACGGGGGAAAACGCGGTGGTAACGATTCCACCGTGGCGGAATCTTTACACCTCACCCCGAGCCTGTCAACGAACTTTTTCGAGCGCTTTGGCCATACCGCGCGTCGCGTCCGCGGGATGAAAGATCGCCTCCCGATTTACGCATCGGGCCGCACGGGATGGGTCGGAGTTCTCTCCATGGCATGAGGATGCGGGTACCCCACGTCTCATTTTTGAGACGTGGGTTCGCAGGGCGCGGACGGTGGGATATCAAATCTTAGAAAAACGATCTGTCCTTCCGACCGGAGCGGCTGCAGGCCGCGCAGTGGAGGAACCTGAGGTTCTGTCCAAACTAGCGAGAAGGCGGTGTTAGCCGAAAGCCTCAGTGGATTGAGGGAGCACGCGAGAGTTCGTACCTCCCGCCAAGCAAAGCTTGGGCGGGGCACCCGGTTTTGTTCCGTTGTAAACAGTAGAACCGCAGGTTCCTCCACTGCGCTTCGCTCCGATTGGAATGACAGGGTTAGCGAGAGCAAAAGCAGAAAGCCCCATCTCACGATGCTGAGAGATGGGGCCCTATCACTCATGCTCTATAAGAATCGGCCTACAGAAGCTCGCTCTTCGAAAACGCACTTTTTAGGTCGGCGATGAGGTCATTCGTGTCTTCGAGTCCGATGTGAAAGCGAACCACGTTGCCTTTGCCGTAGCGCGGCCGGTGCAGGCCGGGATAGGCCATCACCAGGCTCACCGTGCCGCCCCAGCTCCAGCCGATCTTGTAAAGCGTGAGGCTGTTCACTAAGCGGTTCACTTGCTCCTGCGAGATGCTCTCGTCGAAGATGACGGAGAAGACGCTGGTCGAGCCGGTGAAGTCCCGCTTCCAGATCTCGTGTCCTTCGCAGGAGGGCAGCGCGGGATGCAACACGCGGGCGATCTGCGTCTGTTCGCCGAGCCACTGCGCGATCTTCAGCGCCGACTGCTCCATCGCATCGAGTCTCACTGCGAGCGTCTGCAGGCCGCGCAGCGCCAGGCTGCACTCATCCGGAGAGACCGAGTAGCCGAGAGAGCGGTGCGCATCGCCAACCGCGTTGCAGGTCTTTTCTTCGCGGACGGAGACCGAGCCCAGCATCAGGTCGCTGTGGCCGCCTACGTACTTCGTAAGCGCCTGCACGCTGATGTCGACGCCGTGCGCGAAGGCGTCGAAGAAGACGCCGGCGGAGTAGGTGTTGTCGCTTGCGACCAGTACGCCAGCGCTGCGTGCTGCTTTCACCAGGGCGGGCACGTCCTGTATCTCCATCGTGATGGAGCCGGGGCTCTCGCACCAGATCAGCGACGTGTCGGGCCGGATCAGCGCCGCGATGCCTTCGCCGATCAGCGGATCGTACAGCTCCGCCGTGATGCCGAAGCGGCGCATCATGTGGAGGCCGAAATCCTTGTTCGGTCCGTAGGCCGTGGAGGGCACGAGCACATGGCTGCCGCTGTGGCAGACGGCGAGATAGACGAGCGCAATTGCCGACTGGCCGCTCGGCGTCAGAAAGGTGCGGTGCGCGCCTTCGATCTCGGCAAGTCGCTCGCCCAGTTCGAGTGCGGTCGGCGTGCCGTAGATGCCATAGGTCGCCTGCTCGGCGTGCGTCCGCCAGCCCTCGCGCACCTCTTCCTGCGAAGGGAAGACAACAGTGGAGCCGCGATGCGTGGGTACCGCGAGCGACTCGAAGGTACATTGCGAGCGGCGCTCGGGATGCATCAGCCGCGAGCGCCAGTTCTTCTGCTGGTTCGGAATCTTCGTCATCGTGAATGCAGCCTCAACCTGTTAACCGAAGATTGCCTGAAAGGCCTGTTCGAAATCGGCGATCAGATCCTTTGGCGATTCGAGTCCGACCGAGAGGCGCACCAGCTGATCCTTGATGCCGAGCTCGTTGCGCAGCTCCGTTGGCAGGTCGCAGTGCGAGGCGGTCGCAGGATGCGTCACCAGCGTCTCCACGCTGCCCAGGCTCTCCGCGCAGGTGCAGAGCTTCAGCGCTTCGATGAAGTGATGCGTCTCCTCGAGGGTCGCATCCAGCTCGAATGACATCATGCCGCCGAAGGCCTTCTGCTGCTTCTTGGCCAGCTCATGCTGCGGGAAGGACTCGAGGCCGGGATAGTTCACCTTGACCACGCGCGGATGCTTCTCCAGCCACTGCGCCACCTTCATCGCGTGTTCGCAGTGCATCGCCAGGCGCGCAGGCAGCGTCTTCATGCCCTGCAGCGCCATCCAGGAGTCGAACGGAGCCTGGATGCTGCCGATGACCTTGCGCACCAGCCGCAGGCGCTCGGTCAGCGCCTCGTCATGCGTAGCCAGCGAGCCGCCGAGGGTGGCGTT
>NZ_JASGFD010000080.1:0-13994 GCF_047605705.1 Silvibacterium sp.
CGCCATGTTGTCCATGTGGCGCAGCGTGATCAGGTCTTCCAGGTGATAGAACTTGCGGATGGGCACGGCCAGCGTGATGACCATGGCGAAGCCCGAGTACACGGCACCCGCGACGAAGTAGGGCGGGAAGATGGTCGTGTGCCAGCCCGGCAGCAGCGCCACGGCGAAGTCGAAGCTGATGACCGTATGTACCGAGAGCACCAGCGGCGTTGCAAGGCCCGCGAGCAGCAGCGAGGCCGTCTCATAGCGCACCCAGTGGCGGACCGATCCGCGCCAACCGAGGGCGACAAGGCCGTACACATACTGGCCGAACTTCGACTTCGAGCGATCACGCAGCGTGCCGAGATCCGGCACCATGCCGATGTACCAGAAGACGACGGAGATGGTCGCGTAGGTCGAGACTGCGAAAACGTCCCACAACAGCGGTGAGCGGAACTGCGGCCACACATTCATCGTGTTGGGATAGGGGAAGAGCCAGTAGCCCAGCCACGGGCGGCCGACGTGAATCAGCGGGAACATGCCGGCGCAGACCACGGCGAAGATGGTCATCGCTTCCGCAAAACGGTTGATGGAGTTGCGCCATCCCTGCTTGAAGAGCAGCAGAATCGCCGAGATCAGTGTGCCCGCGTGGCCAATGCCGATCCACCAGACAAAGTTGATGATGGCGAAGCCCCAGGCGATGGGAACCGTGATGGCCCAGATGCCGACGCCGGTAAAGAACAGGTAGGTGACGGCGGTAAGCAGAATGCCCACCACGCCGCCGGCCAGCACGAAGCCCGCGATCCAGCCGAGAGGCGTGTGCGGCGTGAGCACGATGTTCGAGATCTTCTCGGTGACCGACTTAAACGTGTGCCCGGGGGCCACCGTGACGAATTCGCCGGTGATCGGGTCGAGCATCGGGTCGTTTATCGGATTAGGAATCGGCTCTTTGGTCGCCATAGCCCTTTACCCTTCGCTCGATTCGCCGGTGAACTCGCCGCGCGCCGCGGCCAGCTCTGGGTTGATGTTGAGTACCTCGGCCACGTAGGTGGTGCGAGGCCGCGTGTTGATATCGGCGAGCACGCCGTAGGTGCGCAGGTTCTTCTTGAGCTTCGTTACGCGGCTGGTGCCGTCGTTGATGTTCCCGAAGACAATGGCGTCCGTGGGGCAGGCCTGCTGGCAGGCTGTCACCACTTCCCCGTCGCGGATATCGCGATTCTCCTTGTCGGCATCGATCTTGGCCGCATTGATGCGCTGCACGCAGTAGCTGCATTTCTCCATCACGCCGCGGCTGCGCACCGTCACATCCGGATTGCGCCCCAGCTTGAGGCTCTCAGTCTCGTAATCGGAGAAGAGCAGGAAGTTGAAGCGGCGCACCTTGTAGGGGCAGTTGTTCGAGCAGTAGCGCGTGCCCACGCAGCGGTTGTAGACCATCGTGTTGAGGCCTTCGGGCGTGTGCACCGTTGCACCGACCGGGCAAACCTGTTCGCAGGGCGCGTTCTCGCAGTGATGGCAGGTCATCGGCTGCAGGTGTGCGCGCGGCGCGGAGAGATCGCCTTCGAAATATGTATCGATGCGGATCCACTGCATGATGCGTCCCATCGTGACCTGGTGCTTGCCAACGACCGCGTTGTTGTTCTCGGCGTAGCAGCTCACCACGCAGGCATTGCAGCCCACGCAGGAGTTCATGTCGATCGACATGCCCCAGGCATTCTTGTCGTAGCGATAGGCCGGGAACATGCTGGTCGTGGGCTCGGGCGTCTCGTGGCCTTCGCCCTCGTGCGCGAAGCCGGGATGCGCCTTGTACTCCTCGAGCGTGGCGTAGCGGATGATGCCGCGATCGAGCGCCTCATTGCCTTCGATGGAATGAGTCCCGCTACCGTCGCCACCGACCGCGACCGAACGCTGGTCGATGTAGTGGCTCTTGGTGACGGCAAGCCCCCACTCGTCGCCGGTTTTACGAACCTTGGAGACAGGCGTGATGAGCGGCGCATCCGACGTACGAACCTGATACGCGCTGAAGCCGATGCCGCCTGCAACGCGGCCCACCTTGCGGCCCTGTCCGAGGTGCAGCGTGATCTGACCGTCGGCGTGGCCGGGAACGGCAAGCACGGGCGCCAGCACCTTGTACGAACCCACGGTGATCTCGAGCACATCATGCTCGGCCGCGCCGATCTTCTCGAGCGTCGCATAGCTCACCAGTGCGGCGTTATCCCAGGAGAGATTCGTCACCGGCCGCGGAATCTCCTGCAGCCAGCCCACATTGGCGAAACGGCCATCGTAGACGCCATAGTCGGGACGGAAGACCACCTCGAGCGTGTCCGCCGAAGCCTGCGCAGCCGGGGCCGGGATTGAGGCCTTGCCGCTGCCGCTTTTCGGTGCGTATGCCGTGTTCGCGATGAAGCCATCGTGCAGCAGCTTGCGCCATCCGAAATCCGCGTCGCCGGGCTTGCCCGCGGCCTGCGCAGACCAGTTGGCGCGTACCGCCTCGTAGGCCGAGGTGTCAGGATCGTCGAGCAGCGACTGGATCACTTCGTGCGCGGAGTGGCCACCGTAGAGCGGGTCGATGAGTGGCTGCACAATCGAAGCCGTGCCGTCGTAAGCACGCGCATCGGACCACGCCTCGAGATAGTGCGTGCCGTTGATATGCCAGTCGGTCACGAGGCCCGTTTCGTCACGATGCAGGCCGAGATGCACGCTGGTCTTTACCTTGCCGAGCGCATCTTCGAACGCGAGATCGGCGGGAGCGGAGTAGACCGGGTTGGCGTTGAGGATCACCAGCCAGTCAACCTTGCCCGCATTCATGTCGGCGACCAGCGCCTTCAGGTCATCGCCCTGGATGGCGGGCAGCGGATTCACCGTTTCGGTGTAGATGACCGTCTTGCCGACATTGCCGAGCGCGTCATTGATGGCAATCGCCGCGAGGTGTACGCTCGCCGGCTGCTGCTCACCGGGGATGACAACACACTTGCCGGCGTTTGCCTTCAGATCTTTGCTTACGAAGTTAAGGAATTTCTGCGCGTCATCGGACCACGTGTATCCCGAGGGCGCGGAGCCTGCACCGAGAGCGGCGGCCAGTGTCGCTGCGAAGGCCGCGATATCGCTCGCGCGCAGCGCCTGGCGATGATCGGCCTTGAGGCCGGTGGTCGTCGTCACGCTTTCGACCACATAGAGACGATTCATGCCATCGTCAGACTTTTCGAGCTTGCGGCGATTCGCCCAATCCTTCGAGAGGCGATGGAAGCCGGGATGCGTGGCGCCGGAGAGAAAATCCGCGTCGAGCGAGAGAATCACATCCGCCGCATCGAGCTTGTACTGCGCGTCGGCGTAATCGCCGAAAGCGGCCTTCGACGCGGCATACGCCGAATCGCGATTCACCGGGTCATACTGCACCAGCTTCGCTTGCGGATACGCGGCCTGCGCCTTCTTCCACTGCGCAGCCAGCGTGGGCGAAGTGATGGTGCTGGTGAGGAAGTAAAGTCCCGCTCCGCCTGCGGCTTTTTTCTCAGCTGCAGTTGCTCGGAAGGCTGCCAGGAATGAGGCCCATTCGCGCGTTTCGTCACGGTAAAAGACCTTCTGCGAGCGGTCCGGATCGTAGAGATCGAGCAGCGTACCCTGCGTCAGAGGATCGGAGCCGCCCCTGCTGTAGGGATGCTCCGGGTTGCCGTCGATCTTCACCGGGCGATAAGCATCGCTCTTGACTAAAAGCGGAACGGCACCCGTAGGAAAGGGGAAGGCCGTCGCGAAGTACACAGGCCTGCCGAGGATCAGATCCTCAGGCGCCTTCACGTAGGGATAGATCGGCTCGTCTGGCTGCTTGGTGCAACCGGCAAGGCCGGCGAGCGCCATCGATGCGCCCATCAGCTTGAGGAAGCCGCGCCTCGAGACCGGATCGATCCACTCCGAGCTATGCTGCGGGAACTCCTCGGCAACGGCCGCTTCAAACTCCGGAGTGCCCGCGAGCTCGTCGATCGAGCGCCAGTAACGCTTGCCCTTCTGCCCGGCAAGCCTCTGCCGCACCTCGGACAAAGTCAGCTTCTTCGCGCCGCCTTCCACAATGTTTTTCTCCGTCACGCGTTCGTTCATCTGTGGCATACCTCGCAGCTCGAGAGTTCGCGTGGAGAGCGGATGTTGTAGTGCTCGACGAGGAAGCTGCCGAGAGCCTCCTGGCTGGTGAACTTTGTGTAATGCAGGCTCGCAGCGGGCAGCATGGTTGCGGGCGCATCGCTGCTTTGTGAAGCAGCCTGCATCGACATGGGATTCTGCGCGAAGAGCGCAGGCGAGAGCTTCAACGATGCCAGCTGGGGATTGCCTCCGCCGGTCGTCGGCTCGCTTGTCGTGCAGGTGACGGACTGCGCAGTCGGCGTGCCGCCCTTTGCATCGGCAGCCGCGCACCATACGGGCTTCAGCTCCGATGCGCCGGTCCACGCCATGTTGTAGATCTCGCTTGTGGGCCGGATGTTCTTCCCGGGATTGCGATGGCAGTTGAGGCACCACTCCATTTGCAGCGTGTTCTGCTGGTACATGATCGGCATCTCGTCGACGCGGCCATGACAGCTGGAACAGCCCATGCCCTTGTTCACGTGGATCTCGTGGTTGAAGTACACGTAGTCGGGCAGGTCATGCACCTTGGTCCACGGGATCGACTGGCCTGTGGCCCAGCTCTGCCGCACCGGCTCCAGCAGATCGGCGTTGGTCCAGATCTGCGCATGGCAGTTCATGCAGGTGCGCGTGGGAGGAATGCCTGCGTAACTCGATTTCTCCACCGAGACGTGGCAGTACTGGCACTGCAGACCAAGGCCCTGTACATGATGCTTGTGGCTGAACGGCACAGGTTGATCGGCACGCTGGCCCTGCCGCGTCACCCATGGGGAACGCTGCAACTGGTCGAGCGTGACCCCGAGGGCGATGATGATGAAACCCGTGAGAACCAGACTCATGCGTGCCAGCGCGTTTGAGCTGCGGTCGAAGATCTGCGCCATGAATTGCTTCCCTGCTTCCTCGAACTCCTATGAAAGTCTCGAGTACCAGAAGCCTTGCCACGCCTGTAGCGACATCCGCATACAGAGCGTTCTTCGGCACCCCAGCTGCGTACTTCGTTCGCAGCCTGTAACGCACCGCTCAAAAATGAAGCAACACTATGCAGGCAAATTCGGTAAATCCGCAAGGGCGCGAGGCCAAGAAAATGAAAAAAGTTTTCAGGTGTTCCACATACGAAATGCGACTCATCCGGTCGCAAATAGCGAATTGGACGCACAAGCTTCCAGTCGCGCGGACTCTGGCGAGCCTGCCTTTCGACGTGCTTTGTCGAGTGGGATGCGAGATTTTCTCCGTACGTCTTTACCAAGTGGTATCGGGGGAAAACGCACGCGCGATACCCTGATTCCTATGAACGACGGACGCCGCGCACCACGTTATGACGTTGCCCAGGCCTGCCGCGAACTGGCGGAGGCCGATCCGAAACTCGGCGAGCTGATCGCGCGCGTCGGCCCTTTCACGGTGAAGCTTAAGAGCCAGCATTCGCCCTTCGAAGCACTGGTGGAAGCGATCGTCTACCAGCAGTTACACGGCAAAGCCGCGGCTGCCATCCTGAAGCGGCTTATCACCTACTTCGGCGAGTATCACCCCACGCCGGAGCAGGTGCTGGTTGCACCGGACGAAGCACTGCGCGGATGCGGGCTCTCTGCGGCGAAGCTGCTTGCAATCCGTGACCTGGCGACGAAAACCCTCAATGGCACAGTGCCCACGCTGACGCAGATCCGCAGGCTTTCCGATGAAGAGATCCTCGAACGGCTCACCTCGGTACGAGGCATCGGACCATGGACGGTCGAGATGCTGCTGATCTTCCGCCTCGGGCGGCCGGATATCTTTCCTGTTACCGACTACGGTGTGCGCAAGGGGTTCGCGCTTACCTTCAGGCGCCTGCCGAAACGCAAGCCCTTCGATGCGTCCATGCTGGCGAAGCCCGCGGAGATGCTGCGCCGCGCGGAGCGCTGGCGTCCCTGGCGTTCGGTGGCGAGCTGGTACATGTGGCGGGCATGTGAACTTGCCGGGTCGGCATCGCCGCCGCCGGAATAAGGGAGTGAGTCAGCGAGCCAGTAAAAAGCGGTTGGCAGTCAGTCACAAAGACGGCCAGCAGATAGAGCACTTCCTACTGGCCGCTGATCGTTCCTGTGACTAACCGCCTTCTCTGACGCGCTGACTCGCTTACTTCTTCAACCGGTACACCCGCACATAGTCGAAGTCGACCGTGTAGCCCGCAAGGTTGTCAGCGGCGATGCCGATCTGCGCGCTGGAGCCGAGCTGGTGGTCCCACGTGCCGCCCTTCGTCCAGTGGATGCCGTCGTTCGAGGAATACGCCGTGTAGCGCTCGCCCTGGTCGCCGTTGCCGCGACGCACGATGCGCAGCCATGTCCACTCGCCCACCGTGCCCACGTTCTGATGGTCATAGATGGGATAGTTCGCAGGCACCGGCCCGACCTGTTTGCCGAACTCGGTCTGCCGTGTATCGTAGTCGGGAAAGACGTCGAGCTTGATGCTGTTCTGGTCGTTGAGATAGATGAACAGCGCGCCCTGCGCGAAATTGTAACAACAGCTGTTATCAAATGGGACGCTGGTCTTCACCCTGGTCTCGACCATCCAGTCGCCGCTTGCAGGCACAGGCTCGCCGAGGATCGAGACGCCTGCAGCATCGCTGTTTTCATCGGGCCCGAGCGTCTGCACTTCGTACGCGCTGCCGGTAAGCACATAGCTGTTATTCGCGCCGGCGTGGATGAAGTGCCACTGCGAAGAGAGTGTGCTCGTGCTGAACTCATCGGAGAGCGACTTGATCTCCTCGCCCGGCTGAGCGAAGCCTTCCTCGACAGTGGGCTGATAGGCATTGTACTGCCACGGCTGCGCTGCGGGCGCAGGCTGTTTCTCAGCCGAGGCCCAGCGTCCACCGCGCACCTCGGGCCAGCCATCCACCCATACGATCGGATCGATCAGTGCGGGCCTGCGCGTCGCACCCGCAAAACCATCGAAGTAAGGCGAGGCCTGATCGACGGCGTGATAGAGCATGTAGTCCTGACCAGAATCATCGGTGAAGATCACATTGCCGCCGGGGCCGACCCAGCGATTGCCATTCGCCGCAATCGAGAAAGTACCGCCGGGCGCGAAGGTATTCAGCGAAATGCCGTCCTTGTCGAGAAACGGACCCGCGGGCGACTTCGCACGGCCCACGCGCACACTGTAGCCGCTCAGAGGGCCATCGCAGCACGTAGAGGACGAGACGAAGAAGTAGTACCAGCCATCGTGTTTGAAGTAGTTGCCGCCCTCGTAGTAGTTGTCCACCGCAATCTGCTGCTCAGAGCTCGCATCGGAGGTGAGGCCGTTTGCAGAGAGCTTGCGGACGCTGATGCCGCCGTTAAAGCTGCCGTAGTTGATCCAGCGCTGCCCGCTGTCGTCCTCAATCTCATCCGGATCGATGACCGCGCGGCCGGGCACACCGTTATACGGGTTCGCCTCGGGCGCAACGACCGGCGCACCACTGTCCGTCCAGGGACCGCCGGGGCTGGCGCTCGTTGCCACACCGATGGCGCTGCCACCGGCCACCGTGTTCGGCGCCACGTAGTACATGTAGTATCTGCCGTTGAAGTACTTCACCGCGGGCGCCCAGAACTGGTTCGTCGCGGTGCCGACCCAGGCAGGCGTCTGCGGGAAGGCGTCGCCGATGTAGGTCCAGTGAATGAGGTCGTAGGACTGGTACTGCGTGATGAGGTGGGCGTTGAGACCTCCCTGCGCATTCACATCCGACGAGTTGAGCGGATCGCCGGTGCAGTAGAGGTACCAGCTATCCTGCCCCTTCGCGTCATCCTTGCGCTGCTCGCGGATGATGGCTGGATCGGGACAGCTGACGGCAGGACCGCTGGTGGTCTCGAGCGAGAGCGGGTTGGTGTAGGTCTTCGGCCAGTTGTAATTCGGCGAGAGCGGCGCAACTGCGGACACCGAGTGTGCGGAAGTCGAAGTCTGGGCTGCGCCGGATGGCGGGAGGGCGACGCCGGCCAAGAGCGCGGAGGCGACGGTAAAGGCGAGGGAGAAGCGCACGGACATGGAGGAAACTCCGGTGGGATTTCTGATGCGGCGCACACTGTAATCGCTTGCATTCTCGAATAGCAAGCGCTTCCAATGTGAATCTTTGTTGATTCCGCAAGGCTCTCTACTCCCAAGACCCTATAGCTGAGCCGTACAAACTGGCGATAATGTCCCTGAGGAATCTCCCCGACTATGTCCGCACCCGAGCGCTATCTCTGCATCCACGGCCATTTTTACCAGCCGCCCCGCGAAAACCCCTGGCTCGAGACCGTCGAGACTCAGGATTCCGCCGCTCCGTATCACGACTGGAATGAGCGCATTACCGCCGAGTGCTATGCCCCGAACGGGGCGGCGCGCATTGTGAATCATGAGAACCGCATCGTCCGCATCCTGAACAACTACGGATGGATGAGCTTCAACTTCGGGCCCACGCTGCTCTCCTGGCTCAAGGACAGCGCACCGCGTGTGTACCGCATGATTCTCGACGCCGATCTCTACAGCCGCCGGCGTTTCTCCGGCCATGGCTCGGCGATGGCGCAGGTCTACAACCACATCATCATGCCGCTGGCCTCGCGGCGCGACAAGATCACGCAGATCCGCTGGGGCATCGCCGACTTCCAGTCGCGCTTCGCGCGCATGCCCGAGGGCATGTGGCTCTCCGAGACGGCAGTCGACTCCGAGACCCTGGATATCCTGGCCGCCGAGGGCATCCGCTTCGTGGTGCTTGCGCCTCGCCAGTGCGCGCGGGTGCGTCCGCTGCCTGCAGTTGCGGCAAAGGATGCGACAGAAGCTCCATGGCACGAAACACCCGATGCCTCGGTCGACACGACGCAGCCGTATCGCGTGAACCTGAAGGAAGGCCGCAGCATTGCGATCTTCTTCTATGACGGACCTCGCTCGCAGGCCATCGCTTTCGAAGGGCTGCTGAACGACGGCGAGAATTTCGCGCGACGCCTGCTGAGCGGCTTCAACGATCCCTCGCGGCCACAGCTGGTGCACGTGGCCACGGACGGCGAAACCTACGGACATCATCATCGCTACGGCGAGATGGCGCTGGCCTTTGCGGATCGCTGGATCACCACCGGCGAGCATGCCAAGCTGACCAACTACGGCGAGTATCTCGAGAAGTTTCCTCCGCAGTATGAGGCCGAGATCGTCGAGAACACCTCATGGAGCTGCGCGCACGGCGTCGAGCGCTGGCGCTCGAACTGCGGCTGCAACAGCGGCCATGCAGGCTGGAACCAGCTCTGGCGGCGGCCTCTGCGCGAGTCTCTCGACTGGCTGCGCGATGCGATCGCGCCACTGGTTGCGGCAAAGGCCAAGGCGCTCTTCCCCGATCTCGATCGCGCGCGCAACGCCTACATCCAGGTGGTGCTCGACCGCGAGAAGCGCGATGCCTTTCTCGCGCTCTATGCCACGCCCGGCCTGAGCGCGGAGCAACTGCGCGAGGCGCTGGAGCTGATGGAGCTTGAGCGGCACGCCATGCTCATGTACACCAGCTGCGGCTGGTTCTTCGACGAGATTTCCGGCATCGAGACGGTGCAGATCATCGCCTACGCAGGCCGTGTGCTGCAGCTGGCCGCGAAACTCTTCGGCGAGCCGGGAGCAGCGCTCGAACCCGAGTTCCTGAGCCGCCTGGGCGAGGCAAAGAGCAACGTGCCGGAGCGCAAGGATGGCGCGGCGATCTATGAAGAGTCGGTGAAGGGCATGTGCGTGGGCCTCGAGCAGGTGGCAGCGCACTACGCCATCAGCTCCATCTTCAAGGCCTACGGCGATCAGACAGATCTCTTCTCCTACACCATCCAGCGCAAGAGCTACGAGGTCGTCAGCTCGGGACGTGGACGCACCGTGATGGGCCAGGCGCAGATCAGCTCCAACCTGACCAACGAGCAGACCACGGTCTGCTTCGCCGTGATGCACTTCGGCGATCAGAACATCACCGCCGCCGTGAAGCAGTGGAACGAGGCCGAAGCACCAGCCTATGCCGACTTCGTGCAGGAGGTGCGCACGGCGGTCATCCGCGCGGACTTCCCCTCCGTCGTGCGTCTCTTTGACCGCTTCTTCCCCGGCCCCTCCTATTCGATCCAGTCCCTCTTCCGCGACGAGCAGCTGCGCATTGTGGACATGATCCTGAAGACCACGATGTCCGAGGTGGAAGACAGCCTCATCAACATCTACCGCGATCAGTCGGCACTGCTGCACTTCCTCAGCCAGAGCAAGCTGCCGCGGCCCGCGGCGCTGAGCGCGGCGGCGAACTTCGCCATTAACGCGGGCATCCGCCGGGCACTCGAAAACAAGCCGATCGATGCCATTGAGCTGCGCTCGTATCTCGGACTCGCGCGTGCGGACGGTGTCGAGCTGAACAAGCAGCTGCTGGGCTACATTGCCGACGAAAAGATGAAGGAGGCGATGGTGGAGCTGCAGGATGACGTGGATGAAGGCGCGGAAGGGACTGCCGATCTCGAAAACGCATTGCTGGTCGCGCGCACGATTTCGGAGCTGCCTTTCGAGCTGAATCTATGGAAGGCGCAGAACATCTGGTATGACATTTACCGGCGTATGGGGCAGTCGTGCAGCATCGATCCGACGGCGTGGTGCCGCCGCTTCTTTGAGCTGGGCCGCCTGATGCGCATCTCCGTAGGCGAGCTGGTGATCGAGGAGGATCTGCCTCACCTGGTACACGCGTAAGACGCGCTTAAAAATCCGGCATAAACGCAAGAGAGCCTGCCAATGCAGGCTCTTTCGCGTTTATGCCGTAAGCTGCACGCTGCCGCTGAGCAGCGCGGTCGTGGTGGCGATGTCGAGGTCGCTGTTGACAATGGAAACGGTCGTGTAGAGCTGGACTGCGATTTCGTTGATGCTCACGCCCTGGTTATACAGGTCCTGAATCTGCTGCGAGAGCGGAGGCCTGGGTGGCTCGTTGACGCTGCTGCTCGACTGCGCGGCGGCTGCAGTTGTCGAGGCAGTGCTTGCGGGAGTAGAGGTCGAGGCGCCGCGACTGCCTGCATCCGCGGACGCACTCCCGGAAGCATCCCCTGAGCTGGCGGGAGCGCTGGGCAGCGGGAGATCCGCAGCAGATGCAATGGAATACAGCGGCGTGATGGAAAGGCTCATGGGGGCACCCTCCTGGAAAAGCTCCGTTCGATCTAATGGGGCCTGCATCGCTTCTCCAAGAACATGATCGGAACGGCTCGGGGATTCGTGAGGGATGGCCTGAAATGAGACACTTTCTCTGTACTTCCCGCGGGGCTCGTGCCTTTCCGCGGACATCCTGAACGCGCTGCTGAGCGGAGTCCCTGCATGCACCCGATTGTTCCCGGCATTGTGCGCATCTCGCGCCTGGGTCCTTTGATGAACTGCTATCTGGTTGCCGAAGAAGACGGCATCACGGTTGTGGACACGCTGTTCTCCGGGGTGGTTCCGGAGATTCTTGCGGCGGCGCAGTCGCTGGGCAAGCCGGTCCGGCGGATCCTGCTGACGCACGCGCATGGCGACCACGTCGGCGGACTCGACAAGCTGGCGCAGAGCCTGCAGGGCGCGGATGTCGCCATCGGGCGGCGCGAATCGCGCATCATGGGACGGCGCAGCTTTGCACTCGACCCGGACGAGCCGCAGACGAAGATCAAGGGCATGTATCCGCGTGTGGCTACCAGCCCGGTGACGCTGCTCGACGAAGGCGACTTCTACGGCTCGCTCGAGGTGATCGCAACGCCGGGACACACACCCGGACACATGTCCTACCTGCACCGGCCGACGGGCATGCTCTTCGCCGGCGACGCGGTCGTCGCCGTGCCGAAGCTGCGCGCGACCTACGATTGTCCCTGGTATTTTCCCTTCGGCAACTTCGCAACCTGGCACCGGCCGACGACGCTCGCCTCCATGCGCAAGCTGGCCTCACTCGAGCTCGACGGCGTGCTGCCGGGCCACGGCGCTCCGGTACTCGAAGACGTGCCGGGCGCGTTCCAGAGAGCCTTCGCTCGGATCAAGGCTTAAGTTTCTCCACGATTGTCATTCCGACCGAAGCGAGACAGCTTTTCGTCTCGCGCAGTGGAGAGTCTGCTGTTTCGCTAGCGGAACGTACGCTGTTTCTACCCCACTCAAGCCGTAACAACGCGGCTTGAGTGGGCCACCGTCGAATTTTCCCGTCCGAAGAAAACTACAGGCTCGCGACCGATGGGAGCGCCGCACCGAAGATCCAAAGCCCGTGACGGCCAGTCACCGCGACCAGCGGGAGCGCGTGCCGAAGGCGAAAGGCCTGGACGGCCAGTCCCTAGCTGCGCCAGCGCAGCGTGACTGGGCCGCTCATGGGATGGCGCTCGGGCTGGCCGTCGAGCCTTGCCTGTTTGAGCGCGAAATACCACTTCGCGGGGCGGTCGGCGTCGTCGATCAGCATCAGCGATGGATCCCAGCGCAGGCCCTCGGCCTGCTGCACCATGGTGATCCGATCCTGCTCGACGAAGCGCTTGCCGAAGAACTTCGCGATGGGCAGCACCAGGGGAACGCTGTAGAAGACGTTCCACGCCGCATAGACATCGATGCGGCAGGCGTTGGCGGTTGTCGGCGTCACGGTGGTGAGGCTCGAGAACCACTTCGGCCCGCAGCGGATCGTCTCATAGCGGCGGTTGGGCAACACAAAGTCGATAGTCGTTGTGATGGGCTCGCCGTAAACACCCAGCAGCTTGTAGGGCGCGCTGTTGCCCGAGGGCGCGTGCGCCGCCATACGGAAGCCCTGCGGGATGGGCTCGAAGTGCTTTTCCTTTTCATGGATGGACGCCGCGCGGCGCCACCACCAGCTCTGGTGCACGAAGGGTCCGTGCGCCGGGTCCATCAGGCCGATGATGCCGTGGTCCACGTTGCAGGGAAGGTCGGCGGTGAGCCAGGCGCTGCGGAAGCGCTCGCCGAACTTGGGCAGCTCCGGTACCGGCACGATCTCCGCCCCGGCACGCAGACGGCCCGATCCCGGCTCGGGCACGTAAACCCACGCATAGCCGTCGCGCTCCTCGCAGGGAAAGGCCCCGGCGTAGATCTTGTTCGGGTCGAGCGTGTCCTTTGAGGTGAGCGACGGGATCGCTGTGCACTGGCCAGAGCAGGGCTCGAAGGCCCAGCCGTGGTACTTGCAGGTGACGTTCTTGCCGTCGAACCAGCCGTCGGAGAGCGGGATGCCGCGGTGCGGGCAGGCGTCGCGCATGGCGAAGAGCTTTCCGTCCTCGCGCCGTCCAAGCACCATGGGAATGCCCATGAGCATGGCTTTCTGCATCTTCTTGCCCCGCAGCAGGCCGCTGCGCATCGCGGGATACCAGTCGTTATAGATCAGCGTCGTCGCCGGAATGGAAGGAAGAGTCACCATGTTCGAGGCTTGCACTCCTTTATTTTCTCGCAAGTCGCGGCCCGGAGGCGTGAGGGCGGTCACAGCCTGTAGCCGCGAGACATGCCTGGCGCTTCCGCAGGCATCGCAGCACGAGCAGCGACCGGCCCGGCACATGCTTCTCTATAATCGGGCCATGCCGCCGGAAGGGGAAAACATCCCACTCAGGCATGCCGGGAATTATGCGCCGCTCGCTGCGCAGAGCACGTCCCCGAGAGGATAGGTCTCGATGAACAGTCTGCGAACGGCCAAGCGCTTTGTCTTTCCCCTGCTCGGCCTCTGGATTCTGCTCTACGCTTCATTCTCGCTGTTGAAGCCGCCGTTGCTCGATGGGCCCGACTCGCTGCAGGCCGAGGCCGCGAGAGAGATGTCCGTCACCGGCGACTGGATTACGCCGCACCTGGACGGCGTGCGCTCCTTCGCCGTCGCCCCGTTGCCCACGTGGCTCATCGCCGCCAGCTTCCGCCTCTTCGGCGTCACCGACTGGGCTGCGCGCCTGCCGATGGCCTTTGCCGCGCTGGGACTCTTCCTGCTGGCGCTCGCTCTGGCCTCGCGCATGTGCCTTACGCCGGTGGCG
>NZ_JASGFD010000081.1:0-13590 GCF_047605705.1 Silvibacterium sp.
GCCGGAGAATGGTAAGCGGTGTCTGCTCGGCGGGCTCATGGCCGCATGGAAGCTTGCACCTGCGCTCGCCGCGGGCTGCGCCTGCGTCCTCAAGCCCGCCGAGCAGACACCGCTTACCATTCTCCGGCTCGCCGCATGGCTTCCGGGGCTCGGTGTGCCGCCAGGCGTGGTGAATATCGTCACCGGATTAGGAGAAACCGCTGGCGCGCGTATCGTCGAACACCCCGATGTCGACAAAATCGCCTTCACCGGTTCGGCTGCGGTCGGCAAGCTGATCATGAAGTCTGCCGCGGATACACTGAAGCGTGTCACGCTTGAACTCGGCGGCAAATCACCGAATATTTTCTTCGCCGACGCCGACTTCGAGGCTGCCATCGATGGCGCGCTCTTCGGTGTCTTCATCAATCAGGGCGAAGTCTGTTCAGCCGGAAGCCGCGTGCTGGTGCAGCGCTCCATCTATCCAAAATTCGTCGAGGCCATGGTCGAAAAGGCGCGCGGCATCCGCCTCGGCGCGCCGCTCGACCGCGAGACGAAAATGGGACCGCTGGTGAGCCGCGAGCAGTATGACCGCGTCTGCCGCTACCAGCAAATTGGCCAGCGAGAAGCGAAGATAGCTCTCGGTGGAGGACAACCCGAGGGCTTTCGCCGCGGCTACTATGTCGAGCCCACGATCTTCTACGATGTGGACAATGGCGCGCGGATCGCCCGGGAAGAAGTATTTGGCCCCGTGGCCGCGGTCATCCCATTCGAAGATGAAGCCGAAGCATTGCGCATCGCCAACGACACGCCCTTCGGTCTCGCCGCCGCTGTCTGGTCCCGCGATATTTTCAGAGCCCTGCGCACGGTCAAGGCACTGCGCGCGGGTATCGTCTGGGTCAACCATATGCAACCTACTTATGTGGAAGCGCCGTGGGGCGGCTACAAGCAATCCGGCTTCGGACGAGAGCTTGGCGTACACGGCATGGATGAATACCTCGAGACCAAGCAGGTTCACATCAACCTGAACGAGCAGCCCATCGGCTGGTACTGAGATTTGTAATTACGGCGGTTTCAATTTCATGGCAGCCATACATATACAAACGGAAATTCCCGGCCCTGCCTCCCGCGCCCTCACCGCGCGGCGGCAGGCAGCCGTACCTCGCGGCGTCGGCGCGGCCACGCCCATCTTCATCCAACACGCCGAAGGCGCGATCCTCGAAGATGTCGACGGCAACCGCATCCTCGATCTCGCCGGAGGTATCGGCTGTCTGAATGTAGGGCATCGGCACGCGGAGGTCGTCGCCGCAATCAAGGATCAGGCCGATACGTACCTTCACCTTTGCTTCACCGTTACCGGCTACGAAGGCTATGTCGCCCTCGCTGAAAAGCTGAACGAACTTGCTCCGGGGGACTTTGCAAAAAAGACGTTCCTCACCAATAGCGGCGCAGAGGCAGTTGAAAACGCCATCAAGATCGCGCGTGCCTACACGGGGCGCCGCGCTGTCCTCTGCGTGGAGGATGGATTTCACGGCCGCACCATGCTGGGACTAACGCTCACCAGCAAGACTCACCCTTACAAGTCGCACTTTGGGCCTTTTCTTTCCGATGTGCACCGCATCGCATTCGGCGTGCATGCTGGAGACAGGCGGCTCCGGCGCTCTGTTACGCGTGACGAAGTGCATGCGCTGCTCGAAAACACGTTTCGCCGCGTCGTCGCCGCCGAAGACATCGCCGCGGTCATCGTCGAGCCGGTGCTTGGTGAAGGCGGCTTCGTCGTCCCTCCCAGCGGCTTTCTGCCCGCGCTCGCGGAAATTTGTGCCTGTCACGGTATCGTATTTATTGCCGACGAGGTGCAGACAGGCTTTGGCCGCACCGGCGAACTCTTCGCCTCGACACACTTCGGCCTTGAGCCCGATCTCATTCTCACAGCGAAGTCCCTGGGCGGCGGCCTGCCCATCGCCGCCGTCACGGGCCGCGCTCCGATCATGGACGCACCTGTCCCTGGCGGCCTCGGAGGGACCTTTGGGGGCAACCCTGTGAGCTGTGCCGCCGCACTTGCCGTCGTGGAAGCCTTTGCCGATGGCCATCTCATCGCGCGTGCCCGCAGCCTCGGGAGAGCCTTCAAGGCGCGCGCACATGCCTGGCAGCAGCGGCATCCTTTCATCTCCGATGTCCGTGGCATCGGCGCGATGCGTGCCATCGAGTTCGCTCAAGAAGACGGTGCGCCTCGAACCGCGGCAGCCAGGGCCCTCGTGCAGCACTGCCTGCAGCATGGCGTGCTCCTGCTCACCGCCGGCACTTACGAGAATGTCGTCCGTCTGCTCATGCCCCTCACGATGACCGACGAAGAGTTCGAGGAAGCGCTCCAGGTGATGGAGGCGGGACTTGATACGATCGCAATGGAATATGGATCGCTCGCAACTGCCGCACCCTGACCCGCATTGGGCATTTGCCCTGCACGGCTGAGGCTGTTACAAACATATTTTTGGAATTGCCTTCCGCCATATGCCTCGGAAATCTCCCCTGTCCCCGCCCAAAGCAGAGAAGTCCAGCGGGACTGCGAACCATCTCTCCTTCCGCATCTCCGAGGTGTCTCGCATGCTCAACGTGAGCTCGTCGACATTGCGGCAGTGGGAGAATGCCGGCCTGACCAAGCCTCGGCGCACAGGCAGCGGCTACCGTTCTTACTCCCGCGAAGAGGTTGAGCAGCTCAAAAAAATCCAGCATCTGCGGCTCGAGAAAAACCTGAACGTCGACGCAATCCGCCACCTTATGGGAAGCGGTCCGGCAAAGCCGTTAGGCAGGCGAAGCACACCCGCTCCCAAGATCGACGCGATCGGCAACCGCCTGCGCAAGCTGCGCCGCGATCGCAGGATGACGCTCTCACAGGCCGCAGCAGGCACGGGCCTTTCCGTTAGCTTTCTCAGTTGCCTCGAGCGCGGACAGGCGCACGCATCGGTCGCCACTCTGCAACGGCTCTCGGTCTTCTATCAGACAAATGTCCTGTCCTTCTTCGGAGGCGCAGACAAGGGTGGAAAGCTTGTACGTCCGCACCAGCGCGTGCAGCTTTCGAGCGAGCCCGGCGTCGATCTCGAACTGCTCGCCTTCGGCTCCACAGCCATGGAGCCACATCTATTCCGTCTCGCGCCGGGCACGTCAAGCGGCGGCTCTTACCACCACGAAGGCGAAGAATTTCTTTTCGTTGTGAGCGGCAGCTGCGACGTCTGGCTTGATGAGGTGGAGCACTACCAGCTGCGCGAAGGCGACAGCCTCTACTTCGCCAGCTCGCAGACGCATCGCTGGAGCAACCCCTACAAAAAGCCTGCCGTACTGCTCTGGATCAACACCCCACCGACATTCTGATACAACTGCGGTTACATTTTGAAGCGCAGCGCCAGCTGCATCTGGCGCGGATCGCGTACACGCGTGACCTCGCCGAAGAGACCGCCGGCAACCGGCTCGTTATTGCCGTTGAACTGGGCGTCGCCTAACTGCCCGTCTGGATTGAGAAACTGCGTGTGATTGAAGATGTTGAAGACCTGGAACGTAAACTCCAGCGTGCCGCGGTGCACGGGCGTGAGCTTTTGCACGGCAAAGTCGGTGCCGTCAACCGGTGGTCCGCAGCAGATACTGCGAGGCGCATTGCCCGCGGAACCCAAAGCCGGCGTGGCAAAGATAGCCGGATCGAAGTAATAGCCGGTGTCGCCATTGAGCGGCGTCCTCGGATTGCGATGGGTGAAGGTCTTCACGATATCCGGCCGGCCAGGGTTTTCGAAATCGCCGCTCCCCTGCAACTCCTGGTCGAGGTTTGAGTCGAGGCGGATCGGAAAACCGCTTTGCAGTGTAGTAATGCCGGAGATCTGCCAGCCATTCTCAAACACGCCCTGAGCGCCGCCATGTTTCGGAAAGGGCAGATCCCACACGCCGCTGAAGACAAAACGATGTCTCGCGTCATAGAGCGATTCGGCGCGGTCGCGCTTGGGATCGAGCGGATCGAGGCTCTGCTCGAAGCTCGATGCGTCATCGGTCGACTTTGCGAAGGTATACGAGGCGAGGAACTGCACTCCCTGTGAGAAGCGCTTTTCGAGCGATGCCTGCAGCGAGTTGTATGCGGAGTTGGCGACTACATCCTGTGCGAAGATGCTCGAGAAGACCGGAACGCCATCCGCAGGACAGCCTGTACCAGACATGGGATCGCAATAGGGCGATGAATACTGGCGAAGTCCCACGAGCGTGATGCCGCCGCTCGGCACCGCTGTTCCGCCCTGAAGGAATGGCGTTGCCCCATAAGGAAGATGCAGCCCCTGCGGCGCAATCGTCTCACCTGCGGGGATGTAATACGCACTGTCTTCGCCATACGGGCTGCAGTTATAGCTGCTGTCTCCGTTGTAAGCCGAGGTCGCGGCGAGATCGAGGCAGGTCTGCGGGTTGCCGTGGTTCAGATCGTAAGTAGCCAGCAGACGATGGCCTTGCGAGCCAACGTAGCCGATCGTCATCACGAGATTGCTCGCAATTTCATGTTGGATCTGCAGGTTGTACTGCTCGGTGTACTGGGTGCGCAGATTGGGTTGCAGCTCGCCAAACATAATGATCGGACGAAATGCCGACCAGTCCACCGAGTCGCCGGGCTTCGGCTCCAGGAAGCCATTGAACGCATTTGGGCTGACCGTTCCGTACTGTGTGACGAAGGGCGTCTGAAACAACGGCGCGGAGATGGAGTTGCTTCCGCCAAAAGGCGGTTCCCCTTGGAACTGCTCCATGACCAATTGCTCCATCGGGTTATAAAAGATGCCGAAGCCCGAGCGCACAACAAGTTTGCCGTGGAAGCTCTCCGGCGACCACGCCATGCCGATGCGCGGAGCAAACGCTTTGTAGTAGGTCGCGGTTAGCCCGGCAGGCACGCCTTTGTCTCCCGGCACAACCAGGCCGAGCGGAAAAACCGCCTCGTTATCGCTGCCCGGTCCGCAGTCCGTGTCTGTCGCGCCCAGCGCGGCCTCGCTCGATGCCGAGAGCACACACGGAAACTGGGTATCAGCCTGCCCCGCGCGGAAGGTCTGCACACGATGCGAGACGTCCGCGAGCGGCTGATTGAGCTCCCAGCGCAGACCGTAATTCAGCGTAAGGTTCGACCGGATCTTATAGCTGTCCTCTGCGAAGAGGTATACGGCGTACGCGCGGATGTTTTCCGTCTGCGGCGATCCCTGCGAGTAACTGTCAGGAAAACCCAGCAGGTAGTTGCCGAAAAGATTCTCTGCGCCAAGGTCGTTCTCGCTGCCGCCGCTATAGCTGAAGTATCCGTTGATGTCGTAGTAGAGCGTCTGATCGAAGCGCTGATTTCTTGCATCCACGCCAAACTTCAGGCTGTGATTGCCGATGGTTTTCGAGAAGTTATCCATCAGCGAGTAGGTATTGCCCACCTGCGGCAGTTCGCCTTCACTATCGTTGCCGATGGTGAATCCGCCACTGATGCTGATGTACGGCACGCCCTCGTGTCCGGCAGTAAGACCGGGCGTAATGCCGAGCTTTGACGTGTTGGCAATCCCGGTCGCCGTGCCGTCACTGGCGTAAGCGTAGAGCGGCGTGTCACTGTTGCCGTTGAAGCAGTACGCTGACGCCGCGCCGGTGCAGGATTCGGTAACAAGATTCGTGCGCTGCGGATGCAGGAATGTTCGCTGGCCCTCGCGATAATAGGTCGCGCGCACTTCGTTCTGCGTGGAAGCGTTCAGCGTCCACGTGTCGGAGAGATTGATCTGCTGGTTCCGCGTGGCGTTATCGCTTCCGAAGCCGGGCAGAAGGTTGGGAATCTCGGCCTGAAACTTTGTAAAGGGGTTCTCTTCAAAGTCGTCATCTGCATAGTAGTAGGCAGTGAAAGAATTGCTGTCACTGAACTTGTGATCGAAGCGGAACGTGCCCTGGTTCTCGCGCGCATGCTGCAATGGCGCGGATTCATATTCGTCTCCGGCGACATTCGGCAGCGGTACATAGTTGCTCAGGATATTCGCGGCCACAGGATCGAAGCAGGCCTGCGGAATCACGTTGCCTGGGAAAATCGAAGACCACGCCATCGCATTGCCCTGCGCAACCGACACCGGATCAGGGACCGTGCCGCCTTGCGAGGAGATCGCGGCCGCGCAGCCCGCGCGATTCGCGATGATCGATGCTGCCGTACCATCGGTGAGCGCTCCCGAAAATGGATCGCCGCCAAAGACACCTGCGCGCTCCTGCGCCGTCGGCACGCGGACACGGTCGGAGCTGATCCCCTTGCGCAACTGACGCCCTTCATACGAGAGAAAATAAAAAGTCTTGTCCTTGCGTACAGGTCCACCGACAGTCGCGCCAAACTGCTCCTGGCTGTCCTCGGGCGTTGCGAGATCGAAATAGCCCTTCGAATCCATGGACTGGTTGCGCACGTAGCCATAGATACTGCCGTGCATACTGTTGCCGCCCGATTTTGTGACTACGTTGATCACCGCCCCTGAATTACGGCCATACTCCGCATCGAAGGTGTTGGTGATGACGCGGAACTCGTCGATCGCATCCGGCGAGGGTTCGATCCCGGGCGAATTCACAAAGAGGTCGTTACCATCGCCGCCATTCACGCTGAAATTATTCGAGCGCCCACGCCCGCCATTCACCGAGACAGCTCCGGCCTGGTCACTGCCATAAAACAGATCAGAACCGCTGACACCCGTAACGCCGGGCTGCAGCTGGAGCAGCTGATAGGTGTTGCGCTGGTTGAGCGGAAGATTCTCAATCGCTCGCGAGTTCACCACCGCGCCTAACTGCGTGCTTGTGGTGTCAACCAGCGGCGGAGCAGCCGATACCTCGATCGATTCCGTGCTCGATCCCACGACAAGTTTTACGTCATAGGAGACAGTGCTATTGAGCTGGACATTGATGCTTTCGACGACGAAGTCACGAAAGCCGTTTCCCGCAGCAGTCAGCTTGTATCGTCCGATAGGCACAGAGAGAAAAAGATATTCCCCGCTCTTCGAAGACTGCACGGTCTGCGTGAGGCCCGAGTCTGCGTTGGTAATCGTCAGGGTTGCGCCGGGAACCACGGCTCCACTTGGGTCAAGAACCCGGCCGAGAATTCGGCCTGTGGTCGATTGCGCGAGAAGAAAGGGAACGTGCAGCAGAAGTGTGACGAGCAGAAGAAACGAGAGCGAGCGACATAGCCTGAGTCGACAACAGACAGCAATGGACAGCATTCTCTGCACCTCGAACGAGGAGTATGGAGACCTGACGATTCCTGCACTTCTGACGAGTCACTACGGGGAGTAAAGCGAAGGCTTGTGGAGTAACAAACCTTACATATATTCAGCAAGATTAGTGAAATTTTTATCGCTGTCAAGAAAAAGTTATGCCCCACGCACAGCAGCATGGGGCATAACTTCTCAAGCCAGCGGGCACACGACAGATGGCCGTGCACCGCAATCAGTTCGACGGATCGTCGTCATCCGAATCGCGCGGAAGCTCAAGCGCCACCAGTCCGAAATGTGTTTCTCCAGACCTCGTCTTCGAGTCGATGGCCACGATGTGAAAGCGATGGGGCATACCGGCGCGCAGTTCGTGATCGTTCGCAGAATCGACGCTCTCATTCACCTGCAGATGGCCGCCCTTCTCTGACGAACAGGTAAGACCGGTGCTGGTAGCCTTACGCGTGCCCACCGGCTGTCCATGGAGGCACTCGAGGATCTCTCCATAACGTGAGAGAGGTTTGCGATAGTAAGCAAGCACCTTGTCCGGAGAGTCGGCAGTCGTGTATCCGGCAGCGACTACGCTGAAGTGAAAGCTGCCCACGCTGAGCCCCATATCCACGCCTGCGCTGTCGTTGGAACTCGACTTATCGAGCTTCGCGCCCGGATAGTCAGGCAACCCCATCTTCGAAGACGGAGCATCGCCACGCGCGTGCATCTCCATTTGAAAGCCCTTATCCTGTGCGGACGCGGTGACGATGGAGAGACACACCATGGCTGCAGGCAAAAAGAGAGAACGCATCGCATCGGCTCCGCGCGGCCGGTTGCCGCGACAGCGATAAATACGCAAGCTGTAGGCGGAAAGTTCCGGCGAAAACGCAGTATCTCTGCGTAAGCGAATACGGCTACTGGATGGACGTCTCGAGGTCGTGGGGAATACGCGGCAGTGTGAGAAAGAAGGAGCTGCCAAGGCCGATCGTGCTCTCCGCCCAGATGCGCCCGCCATGCAGATCGACCAGGCCGCGCGCCAGCGCCAGCCCCATGCCCGTGCCACCGCTCGCGCGTGAGTCCGAAGCATCTCCCTGACGGAAGCGATCGAAAATGGTGTCGAGCATCTCCGCCGGAATGCCGCGTCCATGATCGTGAACTTCAATCAGCGCCTCTGCATCACTGACGGCATGCGCGCGTAAGGCGATCTCCGTGTTAGGCGGAGAAAACTTGATGGCATTGGAAAGCAGACGCGAGATGGCCTGCACGATTCGCCCACTGTCCACCCAGAGCTTCACCGGCTCCGCATCCACGCGAATGCGCAGGCCTGCCCGGTTTGCAGTCTCCGTCTGGCGCTGCACAGCTTCGCGCAGCAGTTCTTCCGCCCGGACCGCGGTGCGATCCAGATGCAGACGGCCTGCGCCGATGCGCTCGAAATCGAGAATGTCGTTCACCAGGAAGACGAGCCGGTTGCAGTTGCTCATGGCGAGCTCGAGCATCTGCTCCGTCTTCTCCGGCCGCCCTTCGAGCGATCCGCTGCTGAGCAGCCCGAGAGCCGCGCGCAGCGAAGTCAGCGGAGTGCGCAGCTCGTGGCTTACCGTCGAGATGAACTCATCCTTCATCCGGTCCAGCTGCCGCCGCTCGGTCACGTCCTGAAATACAACGACGGAACCGGTCGCGCGACCGTCATGCACCAATGGGCAAGCCACGTACTCTACCGGGATCGAGCTCCCATCCCGCCGCCAGAAGACCTCATCGCGCACACGAACCGGGCTTTCACGGCGCAGCGAAGCAAAGACGGGACACTCGGATTCCGGATAGGGCGTGCCATCGGCGTAGCTGTGATGAACCAGGCGGTGAATCGGCTGCCCCTGCAACTCCTCCGGCGTGTAGCCGAGCATCTTCGCCCCGACGCGATTGATAAAGACGATGCAGCCCTCCAGATCCAGGCCGTAGATACCGTCTCCCACTGAGTCGAGGATGGATTCACGCTGGCGCATGATGGCGTGCAGTTTGTCCTCCGCCTCGATCTTCGCCGTCAGGTCGATGCCATGCCCGATCACGAACGGCTCCGCCCCGGCAATCTGCACCAGCTTATTGCGGAAGGCGATCACGCACAGCGAGCCGTCCTTGCGATTGACATAGAGCAGCCCTTCATCCTCGCCGCGAGTGGCCATGCTGTCCCAGTAGCTCTGCCAGCCATGCGTGTGATCGAGATGAATAAAGTCCAGCATGTAACGGCCGACCAGTTCCTCCGGCTTGTAGCCGAGGTTCGCCGCCGCGTAGGGATTGATCGAAAGCAGATATCCGTTCAGATCATGCGTGCAGATCATGCCCAGCGACCCTTCCACCAGCAACCTCGCCTGGGCCTCGCTCGCGCGCAGCCGCTTCTCCCGCTCGTAGCGCCCGCTCACATCGGTGCCGGTCAGCACCAGCACCGGCTCGGCGGCGGGGTTCACATCCCTTCGCCATGCGATCCGGCACTCGCCGCCGTCGGCTCCGAGCATGCTCACCTCGATGCCGGGACCAGGGACCGCGCCCGGCTCCAGCGCCAGCAGCTCCGGGGCGCGGGTCAGGCTTGCGTCCGCAAAAAGAGCGAGAGGAAACGGCTGCCCCAGCGCCTCCGCAGCGGCTACACCAAAGCGCTGTTCCGCTGCGGGGTTCCAGCACACTACGCAGCCACGCCGGTCGAGCGCGACAACCAGCGCCGACACACGGCTCAGCAGTTCGAGTTCGAAGCCCGGAGAGGTAAAGCGTGCGGGAACGATACCATCCACGCGGGGGGAATCCGGACGCGGAGCAGCGCGCTGCGGCCAAAGCTCACGCGGGCGCGTTTCCGGCGCGGTTTCCGACATAGCCTGCCCCCTGGGGGATCGATGCTCTATTCTGGCAAAACTGCAATGGCCCATGCGTAACTCATTTAGGGGATCAGCCTTGCCAGCCTCTTTTCAGAATGGAGGCAAGTAGAGGTGAATCATAGACATACGTTCGGCCACCAATATTCCCAAAACGGGAATGGTGCTATCAATTCCGGGTCCCAGCTTCCTCCCGACCGATGCATTTCGCCAAATGCGGTCAGATCGCCGGTTTCGCGGAAGATCCCGCGCTCTTTACTTAACGATCGTGAAATCTGCCCTAAAGTAGTTCTGTGTCCTCGCATGTACGCACCTCTTCTCACCCTGCTGCACTGCCGGCGGCCATAGCCGGCATCGTCCTCTTCGGGGTAGGCTTCGCGCTGCCTCACCTCCCGCATCTGGCGGAAGCGATCCGCCTCACAGGTGTGGTCCTGATGCTCGGCTGGGCGTTGACGAAGCGCACGCTTACCGCCTGGATCTTCTTCAGCATGGTGGCCGGAGTCGAGCTTGGCCTCGACGCGCCGCAGGTGGCGCTTTCCACGCACGTGCTGAGCGATGTCTTTCTGCGGCTGATCAAGGTCATCGTGGCGCCGCTGATCTTCGGCACACTCGTAACCGGCATCTGCGGCCATGGCGAAGCCAAGACCGTCGGCAGGCTGGGGCTGAAATCGCTGTTCTACTTTGAGTTGTTGACGACCGTAGCGCTGGTTATCGGCCTGGTCGCGATCAATGTGTCGCACGCGGGCGTCGGCCTGCAGGGCTCAGTGCCGCCGCTGCATGGACAGGTCTCCGTCACCGTGACCCCAGCCGGTGCCACGCCCGAGCCGCCGACGCTCTCGTGGCAACACTTCCTGCTGAATCTCTTCCCGGAAAACATCGCCAGGGCGGTTGCCGACGACCAGATCCTGCAGGTGGCGCTCTTCGCGCTGCTCTTCGGCCTGGCTCTGACAAAGGTGAGCGAGGAGAAGCGCGCGCCCCTATTGCGATTGGCCGAATCGCTCACCAAAACGATGTTCGCCTTCACCAACCTGGTCATGTACGCGGCGCCGCTCGGTGTCGGCGCGGCCCTGGCCTACACTATCGCGCACTCGGGAATGGGCGTGATGGTGAACCTCGGCAAGATGCTGCTTACGCTTTATGGGGCGCTCATCGCCTTTGCCCTGCTTGGCATGCTGCCTGCGGCGCTCATCGCGCGCATCCCGGTGCGAAAGTTTCTGCGCTATGTGGCGGGACCGGCGACGATTGCCTTCGCGACCAGCACCTCGGAGGCTGCGCTGCCCCGCGCCATGGAAGCGATGGAGGCCTTCGGTGTACCGAGACGCATCGTTGGCTTTGTCATCCCCACGGGCTACAGCTTCAATCTCGCGGGCTCCGCGCTCTATCTGGCGCTGGCGTCGATCTTCGTGGCGCAGGCTTCGAATATTCATCTCTCTCTCAGCCAGCAGGTCGTCATGCTGGGAGCGCTGATGCTGACCAGCAAGGGCGTGGCCGGCGTTCCGCGCGCGGTGCTGGTTGTCCTGCTTGCGACTTCTTCGATCTTTCATCTGCCTCCGGGACCGATCTTCGTGCTGCTTGGCATCGACGCGCTGATGGACATGGGCCGCACGGTGGTGAACGTCGTCGGCAACTGCCTCGCTTCGGCTGTCGTTGCGCGATGGGAAGGCGAACTCGGCTCGGAAGCGCCCTCACTGGAAGCCACGGTAGCAGTCGCCAATGCCGAGTAGTTCTATCGGCCGCGCATGGCTGGCGTTGGCCGTGGGTGTGGCTGCGATCTCATGGTCGGCAGTCTTCGTGCGATTCACGCACATGCCCGGCATCGCGTCTGCCTTCTATCGTGTCTTCTTCGCGGCGCTCATGCTGTGGCCGATGCTTCTGCGCGATCCTCAAAAACTGCGCAGGATTGACGGCTCCGTATTGCGCATGGCCATGCTCGGCGGCTTCTTCTTTGCCTGCGATGTGGGCCTTTACAACACGGCCGCGCTGCACACCACTGCCGGAGGCGTCACACTTCTGGGGAACAATGCGCCGATCTTCGTTGGGCTGCTAAGTTGGGCCATCACGCGCCGCCCTCCGCCCATGCTCTTCTGGGGTACGCTCGCGCTTTCGACAACCGGCGTACTGCTCATCATGCGCGCAGACACCGCGCACCTCGGCATCCAGATCTCCGCCGACATCATGGCGGTGAGCACCGCGTTCTGCTTCGCGCTCTACCTGCTTGTCACCGAGCGGCTGCGTGACCGCTGCGACTCGGCGACACTGCTCGCGCTCTCCTCTGCGACCAGCGCGGCCGTACTGCTGCCTGTTGCCTTGGTCACGCATACGTCGCTGCGGATTCCCAGCCCTGGCTCTTGGGCCGCGGTGCTGGGCCTCGCGCTCATCTGCCAGGTGATCGGCTACTTCTCGCTCACCTACGCGCTCGGTCACATGCCGGCAACCATCAGCTCGGTGATCCTGCTCGGCGTCTCACCGCTCTCGGCCTTCTTCGCTTATCTCACTCTGGGCGAACACCTGACCGGCATGCAGCTGCTGGGCGGAACTCTGGTGCTCCTTGCCATCTGGCTGGCAGGCAGAATCAGGAGAACGTCGTGACCGCTCGCACGACACCTGAGACAGCCATGACGCCTCAGGTGCCGTGAGCGAAGAATGGCGCAGGGCCAACCTTATCTGGAGACCGTTCCTCCATCCACCGGCAGGTCGATGCCCGTGATAAAACTGCTCTCATCCGAAGCAAGAAAGACCGCTGCTGCTGCGATCTCGTCTGCTCTTCCCAGCCGTCCCATCGGGATCATCTTCTTGAAATAGTCAGTCGTGCCCTCTTCCGAAGTGCTGGCTCCGATATGGACCATGGGCGTCTCGGTCGGTCCGGGGCTGATGACATTTGCTCGTATGCCACGGCCGGCAAGCTCCGCCGTCCAGGTCCGGACAAAGGAGACCAACGCCGCCTTGGTCGCCGAATATGCGCCGAAATCCGGCACACCTAACTGCCACGCCGCCGATCCGGACAAGATGATCGAGGCCTTGTCCGCGAGCAACGGAAGCGCCTTTTGCACTGTGAAATATACGCCTCGCGCATTCAGGTCGAACTGCTTGTCGTATGTCTCCGCAGTGGAATCCACGAGAGAAACAGGATGCACGACGCCGGCATTTGCGAAGACGATATCGACCTTGCCCTTCTCACGCTTCACCACTTCATAGAGGCGATCGAGATCCTCAAGCTTCGATACGTCTCCCGAAACCGCAGTGACGTTTTTTCCGATAAGCGACACTGCCTTGTCCAGTTCCGCCTGGCGTCGGCCGGTAATGAACACATAGGCCCCTTCCCTGACGAACCGCTCCGCCGTGGCCAGGCCGATTCCGCTATTGCCTCCAGTGATCACCGCTACTTTTCCATCCAATGCACCCATCGATCTCTCCTTTACCGCATCAGGCTTGGATTATTCCGGAACGATCATTCCGTAATAACCATTACAGATGTAGGCAGCACGCATCGGATTCATGATTTTGCACTCTAATATCAGGAGTGAGTGGGTCCGCATGATGAAAACCGGAAAGACAAAGACAGGCCGGCC
>NZ_JASGFD010000082.1:0-13205 GCF_047605705.1 Silvibacterium sp.
GAGCAATGGCCTGCTTACCGTCATGGCCTGCGTTAAGGCAATGGAGCCTTCCGCTGCAACTTCTGTTTCCTTCTCCGCACTGGCGACAATGCTTCCATCGGGATGCTGTAGTTCCAGCCTCACCGCTGCACGTTTTGTGGAGCGAGAGGCATTCGCGACATCGACCTGAACCTGCACGGTGGCTTCACGCTTTGAGACCGCTGGATAGGTCACAAAAATTCCGCCGCCCGCAGGCTTATTCGCAGCGATTGGATCGCTGATGTGCAGAGAATTCGCAATCTCAAGCCGCACGCCGCGATAGAGACCGCCGAAGTAAACGAAATCGAGTTGGTTCTGCGGCTTTCCCGGAGGCACTTCGGGATTGTCCTTGTTGTTCAGCCGCACGGTGAGCGCGTGACTGCGCCCACTCTCGAAGTCCAATCGCTGTGAGAGGTCGAGGACGAATGGAAGATATCCGCCGTAATGCGTTGTCAGGTGATGCCCGTCGAGCCACACATCCGCCACGGACATGGCTGCTTCGAAGATGAGCTGGACAACGCGGCCGCGCCACTCCGGCTTCGCAATCAGCTGTTTCTGATACCAGCACACTCCCTGAAAATTCTCGCCGCCACCAGCATCGAGCGGCTCAAGCCTCACGCTATGCGGCAATACGACACTTTCCCATCCGGCATCATCCGGTGGAGTCAGATCGCTGCCGCTTTCCGGAGATGGAAGCCCATGCACACTCCCGTCTGCTCGCGCGAATCGCCATTCCTGATCGAAGCGAAGTACTTCCCGGTAGCGCGGCGGCATCGGCCAGCGACTCTGCGATGCAGGTGCGCTCTCTGCATCCTGGCCAGCGAAGATGGCGGGTGGCTGGGCAACACGGATCAGCGCAAGCCCTGCTCCCGCAGCGGCTCCGGAACTAAGAAAATCTCTGCGTGAAACAGACATGAATACGATTCCTGCGTCGGTGAATGGCCCGAGGTCAATGCACTTGATCTGCCTGAAGAGTCATCGCTCTGCAGCCGCATCCGCAACGTTACGCGAGGAAGTGAGCCGCGTGTATCCGCCAAAAGTCGAACCAGCTGGGGATTCGCGACGTGGCTGATTTCACAGATGAGCCAATCCACGCTGGAGAGCCGCGATAACCGCCTGCGTACGGTCGGTCACGTTGAGCCGCATCAGGATTACGCTCACGTGCGCCTTTACCGTGGCCTCCTTGATGGAGAGGATCGTAGCGATCTCGCGATTGCTCTTTCCGCGCACGAGCAGCCCCAGCACCTCTCGTTCGCGTGCGCTCAATTCACCGTCGGGCATACGCGAGGCCAGGGCGCGTGCCACCGGCGCAGGCACAAAGCGTCCACCTGCTTTCACCTTGCGGATCGCATCGATCAGCGCCTCATGCGGCATGCCCTTGATGAGATAGCCGCGCGCTCCGGCTTCGAGCGCCTGGTGGATGTCCTCGTCTCCCTCATACGTCGTCAGCACAATAAACCTGGCCCACGGCGCAAAACCGTGAATCTCACGGATGGCCTCGACACCGCTGCGATCGGGTAGACGCAGGTCCATCAACGTAATCTCGGGCCGGTGCTCGCGAAACAGTGCGACTGCCTCGGATGCGGTTCCCGCCTGTGCGACCACATGCATGTCATTGCGCGCGGCAATGATGGCCGCCACACCATAGCGCATGATCGGGTGGTCGTCGACGACCAGAACACTTGTTCGCGCTATCTCGGTCATACCTTCATTTCCTCCCGCACCCGCACCCGCGCCAGCGACTGCCATGGGACGCTGAGCCGGACGATGGTTCCTGCTCCCGGCGAACTCTCCCAGTGAATCTCACCCTGCAGGCGTTCGATTCGTTCCCGCATGCCTGCGATGCCATAATGCGGCTTGCCATCGTCCGGCATCGCCCCTGGATCGAAGCCGACACCATCGTCCCGTATCACCGCTTCCATGTGTCCCGTGCTCCTTCCGAAAAGGAAGCTTCCCTGTGCATCGAGCTCGATCCATACCTGAGCTGGATGTCCGTGCATGACCGCGTTGTACATGGCTTCACGAACGACCATCAAGATCTCATGCGCAGCGGATCGCGAAATCAGGAATGCCGAGCCCTGCTTGCGGCAGGAGATCGGCACGCCGAACTCACGGCTTGTGTGCTCGGCCATGGACTCGATTGCCGCGGCGATGTCCTGCTTCGGTTCTTCTCCGTGACGAAGATTCCATACTGCCTGCCGAGCTTCGTCAATCGTGGTGCGGACCTGTGTTCGCGCATGGTCCAGCAGATCCTGCTGCAGCGCCGGCCCCTCGCGCTCGAGCGAAGAGATGGCTTCCAGCAGCGCCGAAATACTCGTGCATCCCTGGATGACAGTATCGTGCATCTCTCTCGCCAGGCGGCTTCGCTCCGCAAGCACGGCACGAAAGCGCAGCTCCAGGGATCGCATCCTCCATCGATAGGAGAGCAGTGCCAATACCCCGGCCATCACTACGCAGAGAGAGAGGAACCACCAGCTCGCGTAGAAATGCGGCGGTTTGCGAAAGACGAGCGAGGTCTCGGATGCAGATGCCGGGTTATTCCAGGGAAAGGCCACAACGCGGAAGACATACCGTCCCGCGGGAAGATTGGTATACGCCGCGACACGCGTGCTTCCCGCATAGGTCCACTGCTTGTCAAAAGGCTCCAGACGATAGCGGAAATGCGCGCCGCCCTGCGCACGCAGCGAGAGCGGAGAATAGCTGAATTCCAACCGAGATGTATCCGCGGGAATCTTGTGCAGCGCGCTCGCCGGCATCACCTGACCGTCCACGGTTACATCCGTGAGCACCACTGCCGGCGCTTCCAGACGAGGCGCCGGTTCGGGCACGATGTGTAACGCACCTTTGCTGCTGGGGAACCACAAGCCGCCATCACGATCCACACAACCGGCCGGCTGCCTGCCACCGTACATCTGCGCGCCGCTGGCATCGAAGGGCATGCCGTAGGTGGTCACAGGCAACTGCACACCGTTGTCCGATTGCGTGTCCGGCTGCGTGGCGTCGAAGGCCGCAAGCGGGATCGACGAAATCGAATCCGGACTGCTGACCCACAGCTGCGCGAAGCGATCTTCCAGCAGCTGATAGACGCTGTTACTGGTGAGTCCCTGCGCGGTGGTGAAGTGCTCGAGTTTTCCGCCGCGATAGCGGAAGATGCCGTGATCCCTTGTGCCAAACCAGATCGTCCCGGAGTGATCCTGCAGAATCGACCAGATCTTTTCCTTCGCCAGCGCCCGCGTCGCTTCATTCTGCGTAAACTGCCCGGCGGTCCAGCAGCTCAGGCCCTGCTCCGTGCCAATCCAGATGCGGCCGTCGCGGTCCTCGATCAACGAACGCGTGCTGAAGTAGGCGAGCCCATCCCGCATGCGGTAAATATGCGCATGACCACCGGCGATGCGTGTTACGCCTTCATCGGTCGCAATCCATATCGCATGGTCGCGGCTCTCGAGGAAGCCGCGCACGAAGTTGTTCGACAGGCTCTCCGGTGCGGAATAGTGCGCGACGCCTTCCGCGGAGATCCGGTATGCGCCGCTGCCATCGCTACCGATCCACAACCCTCCTTCGCGATCGCGAAAGACATTGCGAACCGGAACCCCGGCGATCTGCGGGAAGCGATAGCTGGAAGCCTGCGACTGGCGAATGGCATAGACCTGCGAGGCGGCCACCCAGACCGTACCCTCCGGGTCCCATGAGATCGTCTCAAAATCCGGATCGGACCCGCCCGGCAGAGGGACTACACCCACGGGCGTTCGACTCAGCCGGGTGAGGCCATCCTGCGTTCCGATCCACATCTGGTGCGCGTTGTCTGTCGCCAGGCTCAGCACTGTTTTACTGGGTAGAAGGCCGTCTCCCGCCACACTCTGAAGAGCGCCATGGCTGTAAAGAAAGAGGCCATGGCCAATCGTTCCGATCCACAGCGTGGCGTCGTCCATCTCGCGCAATGTCCGCACTGTCGCATGCAGCCCCGGCAGAGCCTCGAAGCGCCCGTTCCTGAGCCGCTGCAGCCCGCTGACTGTGCCCACCCATACAGTACCGTCAGAGGTCTCGACAATGCTCTTCACGCGGTTCTGGCTGTAAGCACCCTGCAGCCGGTACGCATGCACCTGGCCACCAGAGAACATCAGCAGCCGCGAGCCTCCTACCCAGACGCGATGTTCGCGATCTTCATAGATGGCATGCACAGCCAGCGAAAGCGTTACCTGCGAGGTGTCCACGCGTACCGCGCGGTCGTGCTCTATGCGAAAGAGGCCATTGTCTGTACCGACCCAAAGCCTGCCCGCGCTGTCTTCCATGACGCTGCGCACGAAACTGTCCGTCAGACCCTGCTCCGGCCCATAGTTGTGAAAGCTCCCGCGATCCAGATGCACAAGGCCGCCGCCTTCGGTGCCGAACCACAGGCTTCCGTCTTTTACCGCCGCGAGACAGAAGACGCTGTTTTCGGAGATACCCGGACTCGTGCTGCGGCTATAGGTGACGAAGCGCGAGCCGTCGAAGCGCACCAGGCCGCCGGTCGTTCCGATCCAGAGATAGCCCTGCGGCGCCTGCTGTACCGCCTGCACGGTCTCTTCCGGAAGACCGTCCTGCACGTGCCATACGCGCTGCGTGTAGAGCAGGCGCGGGCTTGTGCTCTGTCCATGTGCAACCACACTCCCGAGAGCAAGCAGGACTATCACCCATGCCAGCACCCTCAGGCTGTTTCGTGTCGAATGATCCCTGCCCATGCGTATGACGCTGATGATAGACCCCGAATCGCATGCTTCCCATCCAGACAAAGAGGCCCGGGCCGTGAGACCCGGGCTCCAAGGAGGCACTACAACTCAAAAGGTCAGCTTCAGCGCCATCTGCCCGATACGTGCCGGCTCCGAACCGGTGGACGTGATTTTGCCCTCACTACCGCCTACGTTGCCCAGCGTCGGGTCATAGGAGATCTGGTTGGTCGAGTTTGGCGCTGCGAAGCTCGGCTGGTTGAAGGCATTGAACATCTCCCAGCGGAATTGCAGGTTATAGCGCTCGCGGAAGGCGAAGTTCTTGAACAGGCCAGCATCGGTATAGGTCAACGGAGGAGCCTGCATCAGGTTCTTGCCGCTATCGCCGAAGGTTCCGGGCTGGTTCTCCACAAACGCATTCGCGTTGTAGTAGTTGTTAATCCAGTTCGACTTCCCACCTCTGCGCACCTGAAGGCCCTGACCGGCAACCCGATCTGCGCGATCTTCATACTGCAGCGCCTCGGACTCGTTGGCGCCGAAGCCGCCACTTACCGAGAAGGGGAAACCAGACTGCGCCGTGGTGATGAGACTTACTTCCCAGCTGCCGAGCACCTGCCGCAGCAGACCGTTATGTCCCTGCAACCCCGGAGTGGTGTAAGTCAGGTTGCCCACCCAGCGCACCGGCACGTTCTCGCTCGAGATACCGTGGCTCCATGCGAGGTTGAAGGGATCGCCGAGTTGGTTGGTCCCGAAGCTGATGTTTGCCGAGGAGGCCAGATCCTGCGTCTTCGCCCAGCTGAAGTTGGTCTGGAACTGCAGATTGTGGCTGAGACGCCGTTCGAGACTCACCTGCAATGCGTGATAGTTCGCCGTGCCATAGCTCAGCATGTCCAGAATCTCGCCGAACTGGGAATACAGGCTGCGTGCCCCCGCGCTTGCGTAGATACCGGGATTGCGATCGAGGATGAACGGCGCGTGATAGGTCTCACTGCCCACGTAGGCCAGACGCAGCACCATCGTCTGCCCTATTTGTTGTTCCAGAGTTACATTCCAGCTTTGGGTCGTGCCGAGTTTGAAGCCGGGATCGATCGTGGCCGGGATGCTCAGCCCGGAGGTGAAGGCCACATCGGATGCAGGCTTGTAGGAGGTAGACGCAAAGGGTGGGAACGGGCTCACGCCACCCGTGCCGGAGAAGCCCGACCACGGAGCGGCAAAGTCCAGCGGTGTAGTGCTTGTGCCGTAAAGGCTGTAGGTCGGGGCAAAGGGCGCGTTGTCTGCCGTGTGGTTGTAATCGGAATAGATCATCGGCGAAGTGAACAAGCCGAAGCCCGCATGCACCGAGGTGTGCGGCAGGCTGCGCGGCTGCCACGCTACACCGATGCGCGGCTCCCAGTATCCATACGTCGTACGCATCAGCCCATCACCGATGCCCGCATCGCCCGGAAAGACCAGGCCGACCGGAGCATTCGGATAGACCGTACTCTGTTGACCGGGCACGAAGGTGGCTGCGCGGCCGTTCACGATCTGCGGCGGAATGTTCGGATCCCAGCGGAGTCCTGCTGTCAGCGTCAGGTTCGGCCGGAGGCGATACTCATCCTGCGCAAAGAAGCCCGGCTGCCAGCCATGGACCGCCGCAATCTCGCCAGCACCCTGTACATAGGAAGACAGATCGCCGAGCAGATAATCCGCCAGACCTACGCCCGTGTATTCACCGCTGAAATCGAGGATCGGCGCGGCCGGATACTGCGTCTGCTCCGCTGCCGACTGGTGCTGGACATCCGCGCCAAACGAGAGTGTGTGCGTGCCAATCGTCTTTGTGAACTGATCGTAGAGTCCATACGTAGTGCGGCCTTCCGAAGAAGGTTCATAGTAGCCTACGTTGAATCCGTCGCCGCCCACCGAGAATCCCTCCACGTAGCATTGTCCCGGCAGCTCGGTGACGTCGATGTAGTTCGACCAGCAGAAGGGCTGGCCTTCCTTGGTATCTGCCTGCGCGCCGTTCACCGCGTTCATCTGTGTCCAGAAAGCGGAAAGAACATTGACCGTCGAAGGCGAGATCGTCCATGTGTAGTTCAGCGTCTCGTTGTAATAGCGCTCATTGATGGCGAAGTCATAGGTCCAGTTATTGTTCATCGCCAGGATGTTCCCCGGCACATCGCCCGAAGGCTGGATGAAACTGTTCACGAAGCTACGCAGCGAGAGCCGGTGGTTCGGGTTGATGTCGTAATCCAGACGCGCCGTGCCTTCATCGAACTGATTGATGAACGCAGGCGAGGTGTAATAGGTGAGGCCGTCCGCCTGCTGCCCCAGCGGCAATGCATCTGCCGCGACTTTCAATGCAATTGCGTTGTAGAGGCTCGGATCGATCTGGTTCGGTACGCCGTTCACCATGTGGAAAGGTGCAGGCAGCGTCTCCTGCCCGTTCGTCGAGTAGGAACTGAAGTCGCCGTTCAGCATGGCCTGCGTCGGCAGATATGAGGACAACGACGTCGAGGCCGAAGCATTCCGGGTGCCCTGATAATTCGCAAAGACGAACAGCTTGTTCTTGACGATCGGCGCTCCCGCATAGCCGCCAAACTGGTTCTGGTGCAGCGGATTCACTTCATGCGAGAACCAGTCTTTAGCGTTGAAAGCCTTGTCGCGATAGAAGTCGAAGACTCCGCCATGAATTTCGTTGGAACCGGACTTGGTCTGGATGCTCACCACAGCGCCGGGAGCAAATCCATACGCAGCATTGAAGTTGTTGGTGATGACACGGAACTCCTGTGTTGCATCGGCATTGGGAAACGGGGCCGGCAGTCCGAGGTAGGTATCCATATTCGGCACGCCATCAAGCAGGAAATATGTGCTGCCCTGCGTGCCACCGTTCGCGGAGACAGTGGTTTCCGTCGGAAAGGAGAAGCCGGTCTGCGAATAGGTATTCCCGCCTGAGGTCATGCCCGGCGCCAGATAAACCAGCGTCGAAGGGGAGCGTCCGTTGAGCGGCAGCTGCGAGACAGAGGTCGAATCGATCGTCTGGCCCAGAGAACCGCTGGTGGTGTTCAGCAACTCGGCATTCGCCGTGACTGTGACCGTCTGCTGCACGTCGCCGGTCTTGAGCGTGACATCCTGCGTAGCAGGTGTATCCACCGTGATGGTGATGCCCTGCTGCAGGTAGCTCTGAAAGCCGGGAGCCTGCACAGACAGCGTGTATGCTCCGGGCGGAAGCGGTGCCACGCGATAGGTTCCGAGCGCGGAGCTCTTTGACGTCAGCGTTAACCCTGTTTCTACGCTCTTCACCGTGACCGTCGCTCCGGGAATCGCGGCCCCCGTTGGATCGATGATCTGTCCGTTGAGGCTTGCTCCTACTGCCTGCGCAAATACCGATCCAGCCATGCCACATAGCAGCATGCAGACCAGCAGCACCGGCAGAATATATCTGCACCAGTTCCTAACCATTCCACTGCCCTCCGTAATCGCGGGCGTCCCACCCATACATATCTGTGATAGGGATAGGATCGCTGTCCCGGCTGAGAGCCAGATCGCTCTATCCGGGTTCCGCGAAAGACTCTATGCGCTGGCATCAACGGCCCGAATCCGCCAAAAGTAGAATCGCGAGAAATTAGGCGAACATCAGTGTGCCGGATGCAGCGATGGCGTCATGAGAACAAATGAGGCTTGAAGAAAGAGTTCCGTGCCACTCCACAAGCTGGATCTGGCTGTCGGATTGTGTTTGCCTGCAAAAAATTACCCCGATGCGAGCTCTCTCCGAGCCGCTCATCGGGGTAGGCTTTCATTGCTTCTCGGTGTGTATGCTCATGCGCAGACTTTGCGCTTGTCCAGTTTCAGAAGTTGAACTTTCCGACCAGCTGAGCGTAGAAGGGTTCACCCGGTGAAACACCCGGGCCTCCCGAGCCACCGATAGTCCCGGTGATTTCGCCCACCGCGCTGCTGGCGAGGCTCGTGGTTGGCGACGCCAGATTCAGATGGTTGTAAAGGTTGTTCAGTTCAGCGCGGAACTGGAAGTTGTAACGTTCGCTGATCCGCACATCTTTGACTACAGACAGGTCGATATCCGCATAGCCGGGGCCGCGGAGCTGGTTACGCTGCTCGCTGCCGAAGGTGCCGTTCGCCGGTACGGAAAAGCTGTCTGCGATCGCGGTGGGGCTGAGATATGCCACGTATCCGCTCTTATACGGACTGGTGGATTTCACCACGGCGTGAGAGCGGCCTACGAGAGGATTGCCTGCGGCGATGCGATTTGCGTACTGTGTTCCGTCACCGCTGCCGGTGTTGTCGGTGTATGTGATCGTGAATGGCTGGCCGGAATGAAAGTTGAAACCTGTGCTCAGAGACCAGCCGCCAACCAGCCTGCGAGGTCCATGTGCCAGCGCAGGAATTACGTATGTTGCATAACCGGTGAACACATTGCTCTGGTCGATATCCGCGGTCGCGTAAAAGCGGCTGAGCGGCATGTAGTTGGGAATCAGCGTGGCCGAAGTGAAGTAGTCGAGGTTGTGGCTCCAGGTGTAAGCCGCCTGCCCTGCAAGACCATGGAACTGCGATGTGCGAACCACGGCCTGCAAGGAGTTGTAGTTCGATGAAGTATTCGTGGCGAGATCTGTGATCTTGCCATACGAAGGGAACTCCGCAGCATAAGGACGCGTGCTCTGCTCCGTGTTGCCGGTGCTGTTGAGCGCAGAGGGATTCAGGTCTACCTTCCCTATCTGGTTGCGGCCTTGTGTGCCTACATAGGCAAGCTGAAAGACGCCTGAATTTCCAAGGCTCTTTTCAAGCTGTAGATAGTAGTTATAGTTCTTTGGTGTCTTCCAGGTCTGGCTTGGCGTATAGATAGAAAGAATCGATGCGGCGCTGCCCGAAGCGTAGTAATTCACTCCATATTCGATCGGCGTAGAGACGACCCCATTCACGGTAGGCAGAGTGATAGCGCTGACCGGATCATTTCCGCCGGGATTCGATTGAATTCCTCCGGAGGAAAAGAAGTTATCCGTAGAAGGCGTGTCGTAATAAATGCCGGCGCCTGCGCGGACCACGACTCCAGCTCTCGGCTGGTAAGAAAATCCCACGCGCGGCCCGAACGGGGTCTTGTATGCGGGATAGAGCGAGCTGATCCCATCGCCCACATACACGACGCCGCCCTTCGACTGAACAAAGGCAGAGATATTGCCATTGTTGTTGTAGTAAGGCCCCTGGTATTCGTAACGAAGCCCGGCGTTTATTTCAAGCTTCGGTGTCAGCTTCCAGCTGTCTGAGGCATAGATGGCCCAGGTGTTCAGGAGCACCAGGCGATCCTGATTGCCGAGCGTAATGCCTGCAGCATCGATGCGCCCGGAGAGGAAGTCCGCAAGTGCTTTGGCATTGGAGTCGACGCTGACGGCTGCACTCTGCCCCTGCGGCACCACTGTGGTATCTGCGTACCATGGATCGGTGGAGGCAGATACAGTTGTAAGTGAGCCGCGCGAGTTATAGAAGTAGAAGGCATCCGTATGCACTCTGCGATACTCGCCTCCAAAGCGGAGCTGATGTTTTCCCGCTGACCAGCTTGCGTTGTCCGTTATGTGCCCGGTCGTCGAGTTACGGCCTTCCGGCGGGTTGTCCCCGATCGTATCGAAGCCGGTGATGGTGATAAGCGGTGCTCCGAGGAATTCTGATCCAGTGACAAAGCCAACGCTCGCCGGATCCTGGTTATGTTCGTAGTCGAAGAAGCGCTGTAAGAACGAGCTCGCACCCAGCAGCAACTGGTTGGTGAACGCCGGCGTGAAGATATGGTTGTAGACGACGTTAAAGTTCTGCACGTGCATCGGCGCCACTTCGTAGTAGGGCTTCAGATATCCGCCTGAGCCATTCTGCCCGGTCTGGTTTCCTTCACCGATGTACCAATGGCCAGACAAGGTGTTTTTCGAATTGAAGGTGTGATCCAGCTTCACGAGAAAATTGTCACTGTATCCGGTCGAGTTCGCCTCGGAGCCAGACGGCTGGAAATTATTGACCTGCGCGAGGGGATTCGAAAGCGCATTCGCTGGCCACAGATATTGCAGGAGTGCCGACGTGACCGCATTCGCAGCTACACCGTGTGCAGCCAGCAAGCCATTCGCCTCCGCCTGATATGCGGTTCCAGGTTCGGTCGTCGAGCCAATCGGCAGAAACCCGAATTGTTGTTTTTCAAACGCGAGGAAATAGAAGGTGCGGTCCTTCGCGATGGGACCGCCGATCGATCCGCCCCAGAGCCCGTTGCGATTCTCTGGTGTGCCGTACCCCTCGGGCAGAAAGGGATTGGCGACCGAAAGCGCTTCATGCCGGAGAAAGTAATAGGCATCGCCGTGTATTTGATTCGTACCGGACTTGAGAATTGTATTGACTGTGCCTGCAGGGCTGCGTCCAACGTCTGAGTCCGATGCAGACTGAAAAGAGATTTCTGCCAACGCATCGATGGGAAGAAGCGAACCGGAGATAGAGCCGAGGCCTCCCTCATTCGATCCATTCCGGTTATGCCACGCGTCGTTGTTATCTGTGCCGTCCACCTCGTAATTGATTCCCAACTGACGTGTCCCGTTGATCGAGCCATTCCCCTGATTGGAGCTACCGGAATAACCGGGGATATATGCGTTGGCGTCAAGGAAGTCTCCAGAGTGAAATGGAATCTGCTGCAGAGCCTTACCGGGCAGGGTCGTGGTGTTGGTCGAGGTCTCGGTATCGAGTGAATTTGTTGCTGAGGTAACCTCGACGGTCGTATCCGCACTCGCCACTTGAGCACTCAATGGCAGTCCATGAACGGCACCTGCGTCCACACGAACGTTGTTGATCCGGATCGCGCGAAATCCAGGCGCAGAGACAGTCACGCTGTAGTCTCCCGGAGGCAGATCGGTGAAGTGATATTCACCCGCTGCGCTGGTGCGAGTAAGGTGAGCGACCCCGGTCGATTGCTCTGTGGCCGTGATGTCGATATTCGCGATCACTGCGCCGGCGCGGTCCGTCAGGCTTCCGGTAATGCCTCCACGAAAGTTCTGTGCCTGCATGACAGGCATGGACAGTCCTGCGAGAAGAGCCAGTGAGAGTATGGGTAGTCGGCGACGCTGCATAGTGCCTCCAGAAAGATGAAATCGTCGAGCTACTCGCGCTGACGAACGCAGCGGCAGTAACTCCGACACCTCCCGGATATCCGGGAGATAGATGGTGTGGGGTCAGAAATGTCGGGCCTGGTTCCAGGAGCGGGAGGCGTGATGCCTTACACCGTTCAACAAGAAGAGCGACGACACGCGAGTGCGCGTCGGATGCGACACGGACAGAACAAATGACTGCAGATTGTCAGCGTTCCTGTCACGGTGCTTCTCCTTGAGCGGTCTTACGCTGCTTCAGTTCACTGCGGAATTGAAGTTACGGCCGGATGCGTTGCACTCGGCGGCGGAGGCAAGGGCGCCAGCTGCGAATGTCCCCGTTCGCCATCGCGTCCGATCGGCCCGGGGCCCGGCTGCTGATGCGGTCCATCGACATTGTTTTCCGTGCACGCATATTCCTGAACCTGATCCTGCGCTTCTCCCAATAACCACGTGCGTTGATAGTGAATCGGGCGCGTATAGTCTTTGGGATCGATCACTGTGAGCTCCAGATGAAGATGCCCGATATCGGGACGCGTCCATCGCTCGATCAGGTGTTGAGTGTCACTATGTGGATTGGCATTGTCATCGGCCCACGTACGTTCACTCTTGAAAGCGACTGCATCGACAATCAGAGTGTTTCCTTCCCATCGGCCTGCTTCGTCGCCAAAGAAAGATGGATCTGGATCGTCCTCATGCTTTCGCCCATCCGTCGGCACGATGCGATACGTGGTTGTCCAGTAGAGGAATGCAATCTGACCTTCACCCTGCACAATTTGAAAAGGCAGGCCCGAAGTGTCCTGGCGTGGCAGCCCCGCAACTATGCAGCGTGCCACCGGATCTACCGTCTCGCGCACATTATGCAAGTGCGCCGCTTTCCCCGCTGCAGTGAACGGCAGCGAATATCCCGGCAGGTCTTTACCCAGATTGCCCACGGGTCTGTCCGCCGCGTCGCGTGCCGGTATCCAATAACCTGAAAGATCCACATGGCCACCTGACTGCGGCGCAGGGCCACGTGGCACGTCAGCCTCGTTGCGGGTCACCGGGGCATTCGCCTGCGCAGCCTCCGTGGGGATGCCCTCCCAACTCTGCGCGCCTGCATGCCCGGCTGCCGCCAGCAGTGCCATCCCTATCATCAGGTGGCGAGACTTCCTAGGCAGCCGGGGCATGAATATTCGACCGATCATCTGTTACTGACCACCATGACTGTGCGATGGAGTCTCCACAATCTGCGAACGAGGTTGCGCGGCGAGGCTTTCCTCGTCGGGCGTGTAGCACGGCGTAATCGTGCAGGGCCGTTCGTTCGTCTTGGTGGTGCCGAGATAGTTGTGGTTGAAGTCCGCTGCCGCCGGCACCAGATAAAAGGTAACGGTCTGAGCAAAATACGTCT
>NZ_JASGFD010000083.1:0-13005 GCF_047605705.1 Silvibacterium sp.
ATTCCTGCCTTCCCACCCAAGCGGAGCCTGGATGGGGCACCCTGATCTTCGTCCCTGCTCAAGCCAGCTTCAGGCTTGGGTGGGCCACCCTCGGGATTACAAGACATTGGGGCCTTCCCCGCATCACTGCTAGACTTTCCCCAGCATGATGCGTCGCTCTCCGGCACTCTTCCTTCCTTTCCTCGCACTGCCTCTCCTTACTCCGTCTCTGCACGCGCAGGGGACCAAGCTGTGGCTGCAGTCCTCCTATGAGGAGCTCGAAAAGGGCAAGCCCGAGGGCGTGGCCATCACCAGCGATGGCCGTTTGATCGCGGGGCCGTCGACAAAGCTGGTTGCCACGACGCCTTCCACGTATGTGTGGTCGGTGGCCTCCGACAAGGAGGGCAATGCATATGTTGCGACGGGCAGCCCGGCCACGGTGCTGCGCATTACACCGGATGGCAAGACGACGAGGCTCTTCACCTCGAAGGATCTGAGCGTGCAGGCCGTGCGCGTGGGTCCGGATGGCGCGGTCTATGCGGCGACGCTGCCTTCGGGCAAGGTGTACCGGCTCGATCCGCAAGCTGCGGATCGCACGGAAGAGAATGCCACGGTGGTCTTCGATCCTGCAGCGATTGCGGAGAAGCCGAAGTATGTGTGGGACATGGCTTTCGACGCGCAGGGGCGGCTTTACGTCGCAGCCGGTGGACCGGCGGGCGTGTATCGCGTGGCTTCCGGTGGCAAGCCCGAGCTGTTTTTCAAGAGCGACGAGGAGCACATCCGCTCTCTGGCCTTTGCGCCCGATGGCGACCTGATCGCGGGCACGGATGGCACCGGCCTCGTCTACCGCATCGACAAAAGCGGTAAGGGATATGTGATCTACGACGCGCCAAAGCGCGAGATTACCTCGGTGGCAGTGTCGCCGCAGGGCGTGATCTATGCGGCTGCCGTGGGCGAGAAGGGACACAACTCGCTGCCGACCCTGCCGGTGCAGGGAAATGTATCTGTGACAGCGACAATTACGATTGTGCAGCCCGGATCGGTGCAGGCCTTCAACGGCAACACGGTGATCCCGGATGGATCGGAGATTGAGGAGATCGCCGCGAACGGAGCGCCGCGCAGGCTCTGGTCCGGCCACGACGATATCGTCTATGCGCTGCGTTGGACGCCGCAGGGACTGGTGGCGGCGACGGGCAATCGCGGGCGGATTTATCGCATCGAGGAAGACGGCACCTTCGCGGACATCGCGCATCTCGAATCCTCGCAGGCGACAGGCTTTGCGGATGCGCCGCAGGGAACGTGGGTGGCGACGGCGAATACCGGCAAGCTCTATCTGCTTTCGCACGGCGACGCTCCTGAGGGCACCTACACCAGCGATGCCTTCGACGCGGGTGTCTTCTCGCAGTGGGGACGCGCGGAGGTGGATGCAGCGGGTGCGGCTCCTGCATTTGAGCTGTATGCGCGCGGCGGCAACATCGAGAACCCGGAGCGCGGCTGGAGCGAGTGGAAGAAGGTCACGCCGAATGACGGTGCGATCGGGGTGCCCTCAGCGCGCTTCGTGCAGTGGAAGGCGGTACTGCATCCGGGTGCGGGGCTCGATTCGGTAGGTTTGAATTATCTGCCGGTGAATGTGCCGCCGGTGGTGGACGAGATCGTGGTGCAGACGGGCGTGCGCGCGAATACCGCAGGGATGATGCCGCAGATTCCGCAGCCGACGACGATCAATTTCCCCTCCACGCAGAACCAGGGCGGCATCAACCTGGGGCAGGAGCCGGGCAAAGAGCCGCTCCCGGGTACACGCGACAAGTCGGCTGTGACTGCGCGCTGGGCCGCGCACGACGACAACGGCGACGATCTTGTCTTCACGATCTACTATCGCGGAGATGGCGAGCAGAACTGGCAGTTGTTGAAAGACAAGGTCACGGACCGCTTCTATACCTTCGACGCATCGACACTGCCGGATGGGCCGTATCACCTGAAGATCGTGGCCAGCGATGCGCCTTCGCACAATCCGGGCGAGGCGTTGACGGCGGAGAAGACGAGCGAGCGGTTTGTCGTCGATACGACGCCACCGAATATCACCGGGATGACGGCGAAGCTTGCGGGCGGAAAGATCCACGTCGAACTTTCCGCGACGGATGCGGCCACGCCGATCGATCATGCGGAGTATTCCGTCGATGCCGGGCCGTGGCAGTATGTCGAGCCGACGGGGCACATCTCGGATTCGCTGACGGAGCACTATGCCTTCGACGCGGCGCTGCCTTCACCAACGCCGGGCCAGCCAGCGCCGGTGAATGCATCCGAGCATGTAGTGACCGTGCGCGTGTACGACCGCTACGACAACATGGTGGCCGCGAAGAGCCTGATCCGGTAGTGAATCCGGTAGAGAAGAGAAAGATTTGCAATGCGCTTTGAACTGTTTGTAGCCGCCCGTTATCTCCGCGCCAAGCGCCGCCAGGCGGTGGTGGGCGTAATCACGGTGATTTCGATTGTGGGCGTGGCGGTGGGCGTGGCGTCGCTCATCATCGCGCTGGCGATCACGAACGGCATGAGCCGTGACCTGCGCGATCGCCTCGTGAGCTCGACGGCGCACGTGGATCTACTGCGCGTGCAGAATGACGGCATCCGCAACTGGCGCGAGATGACGGACCGTTTGCGCAAGCTGCCGCACGTGACCGCCGATGCTCCGGGGCTTTATGAGCCGGTGCTGATTTCCCGCGGCTCACTTTCGGGCGGCGCGATGCTGAAGGGCATTATCCCCGCGGATGAAAAGACGGTGAGCGGCCTGCTCGATCATCTAAAGGCCGGCTCGGCCGCGGATCTTGCGCCGGATGCAGAGAACATCGTCAACGCTGAGGGTGAGGCCACGCCGCCGATCGTTATCGGCAGCGACCTCGCGGATTCGATCGATGCGACAGTCGGCTCGACGGTGATGGCAATCAGCCCGCAGGGGACACTGACGCCGTACGGCCTTCTGCCGAAGCTGCAGCGCTTTCGCGTCGTCGGCATCTTCCACTCCGGCTTTTATCAGTACGATTCGACCTTTGGATTCCTGCGCCTGAAAGATGCGCAGATGCTGTTCAGTGAGCCCGACCTGGTGTCGGTGATCTCCTTCAAGGTCGACGATCTCTATCGCGCGGCCACGATTGCGAAGGATATCGAACGGGTGGCTGGGCCGGGCTTCATGACGACGAACTGGATGGAACAGAACCGCGAGCTCTTCCGCGCGCTGCGTCTCGAGCAGGTGGTCACCTTCATCGTGATCGGGCTGATTGTCTGCGTGGCGGCGCTGAATATTCTCATCGCACTGACGATGATGGTGATGGAGAAGACCAAGGACATCGCGGTGCTGATGTCGCTTGGCGTGCGGCCTGCGCAGATCCGCCGCATCTTCCTGATGCAGGGTTTTCTCATCAGCGTGATCGGTACGATCTGCGGACTGATTCTTGGCTATCTCATCTGCTGGGCGGGCGGACACTATCGCTTTCCGCTGTCGGCGGAGGTGTACTCCATCGACTACCTGCCGTTTGCTCCGCGCCTTGCCGATGGCGTATTGGTAACGGTGCTTTCGCTGGGCGTCTCGCTGCTGGCGACGCTTTATCCTTCGAGCTCGGCGGCGCGGGTGCTGCCGGCCGAGGCGCTGCGGTACGAGTAGGCTTCCCATGCGTGTGCGCCGTCTGCTTTCGATCACGCTGCTGCTTGGATTGGCAGGCGGAGCCGCGCAGTCCAGCTTCGGCTACTCGGTGCTGACGCACCAGCAGATCATCGATCTCGCATGGCGTGAGTCGATCCGGCCGGTGTTGCTGAGCCGCTATCCCAACACGACGGATGCGGAGCTGCAGCGCGCGCAGTCGTATGCCTACGGCGGCTGCGCCATCCAGGACGAGGGCTACTATCCCTTCGGGCATGAGTTCTTCAGCCAGCTGACGCATTATGTGCGGACTGGCGACTTTGTTGCCGCGCTCATTCGCGATGCGCGGGATGTCGACGAGCTGGCCTTCGCGCTCGGGGCGCTCTCGCATTACGTGGGCGACAACTACGGCCACCAGGATGCGACCAATCCTTCCACGGCGATCGAGTTTCCCGATCTTGCGGCGAAGTATGGGCCGGTGGTGACCTACGACGAGAGCCCGCACGGCCATGTGCGGACGGAATTTGCTTTCGACGTAAATCAGCTGAGCAAGCGGCGCTTTGCGCCTTCGGCGTATCTGCAGCACATCGGGCTGCGGGTGCCGGCGCGGCTGCTGGACCAGGCGTTCTACGATACGTACGGTTTGCCGCTGCACAGTATCGTGCGCGACCGCCGGGCGGCTACGAGGAGCTACCGCTGGGCAGTACGGACCTTCGTGCCGGATTTCGCTTATGGCGAGGTACTGCTGCATCGCAAGAGCATGCCTGCCGACCTGCCGACACCGGATTTCGAGCTGTTCCAGAAGCGGCTGCAGGATGCGGATTTTGCCAACCATTGGGAGCAGTACCGGAAGAAGCCGGGAATCCGGACACATCTGGTGGCGTTTTTGATCCTGATCGTGCCGAAGATCGGGCCGATGTCCTATCTTGCGATTCGTGGGCCGAACCAGGAGACGGAGGAGAAGTACGTAGAGAGCGTGAACCGGACGCTGGCGCGGTACGAGGCGATTCTCGCGCGGCTGGATGCCGAGCCGGGGACGGATCCGGAGGCGGTCATGGCGCTCGAGAACCGGGATCTGGACACAGGGAATCCGGTGCGGCCGGGTTCCTATCCGCTGACCGACAAAACGTATGCCCGTTTATTGGACAAGCTGGTGAAAGAGGATACGGCGGTGCCGGAATCGCTGCGGCAGGATGTCGAGAACTACTATGCCGATCCGAATGCACCGATTGCGACACGCAGGAACGCGAAGGCGTGGCGGCGGGTGCAGGCGGAACTGGTGACCCTGAAGGCGATGCCGTCGGCGAACGGGACGCCGGCGCCGGTCCATGGTGCCGAATAACGGCTGAGCCCTGTTCCGAAAGAGAAAGGTAATAGGCCGCATCATTTTCCGGCAGCCTGGGTTGGAACGGTGCAAACGTTTCTTCCCCTTTTGCGTTTAAGAGTGATACAGGTAGATATGGAGCTTTCCTCGACAGATTCGTCGTTCACCCGGCAGGAGCTCCCTGCGCTGCGACCTTCCGCGCCCTCCGCTCATCCAAAGGCCATAGAAGTTGTTGGGTTGAGGAAGGAGTACACGACCGGGCGTGGCAGGCTGATCCTGTTCGACGGCCTGAGTTTCGAGGTGCCGGTCGGTGAGATGCTGGCAATTGTCGGGGAGTCGGGGGCAGGGAAAAGCACGCTTTTGCACATCCTTGGCGCGCTTGATAGCCCTTCGAGCGGTGACGTATACTGCGCCTCAATCCGGTTGAAGAATATGACCTCCAGCCAGGCAGCTACCTTCCGCAACCGCGAGGTCGGCTATGTCTGGCAGTTTCATTACCTTCTGCCCGAATTCACCGCCCTCGAAAATGTCGCCATGCCGCTGCTGGCCCGCGGGGAAAGCCCCTCGAAAGCGAACGCCGAGGCGCGGAAATGGCTGGCCGAGGTCGAGCTGGCGGACCGCGCGACACATCGGGCCGGAGAGCTCTCCGGAGGCGAACAGCAACGCGTATCGCTGGCCAGGGCACTGGTGACCGGACCGAAAGTGTTACTCGCGGACGAACCGACGGGTGATTTGGACAGCCGGACCGCGGGTGTAGTGTTTGATCTCATCGAAAGACTGCATCATACGCATCACCTGACCTCGGTCATCGTGACGCACAATACGGACCTTGCAGAGCGATGTAACAGGATTGTGCGCCTGAAGAAAGGGCGCCTGGAAGAAGTTTCACCGCGGACTCCGGCGAATTAGCCGGGCCCGGTGGGCGGCCGAGGGCGAAAGCCTTAGGCCAGATGGGGATTGGGTGCAGGGGATCGCATTCAGTCTCAAGGCCGTGCCAACCAAGCCTGACTCGAGGACCCACTTTTCGGTCCGGCACGGTGACTCAGCAGGATGGCTCACAACGCCCCCGATACCCGGCGGGAGAATCCGCAGGGACCGGTAGCGAGGCGGGCCAGGCCATGGGATTTTCCCAGGGGGAACATGTTCGAACGCTATACAGAAAAGGCACGGCGCGTTATTTTCTTCGCGCGGTATGAGGCAAGCCAGTTCGGCTCCCCGTACATCGAAACGGAGCACCTGCTTCTGGGGCTTCTGCGTGAGGACAAGGCGCTGACCAATCGCTTTCTCCGCTCTCACGCCTCGGTGGAATCCATTCGTAAGCAGATCGAAGGGCACACTACCATCCGTGAGAAGGTGTCCACCTCTGTCGATCTACCTCTTTCCAATGAATGCAAGCGCGTGCTGGCCTATGCGGCCGAAGAGGCGGAGCGCCTCTCGCACAAGCACATCGGGACCGAGCATCTTCTCCTCGGCCTGCTCCGCGAGGAGAAGTGCTTCGCTGCCGAAATTCTGCATGAGCGCGGCCTCAAGCTGATCGCGATCCGCGAAGAACTGGCGCGCACCACGCAGGAAAAAGCTCCGCAGCAGCAGCGCAACCGCGAATCGAGCCTGCTGGCCGAATTCTCGCGCGATCTTACGCAGGCGGCGATGGACAACCAGCTCGATCCACTGGTCGGCCGCGACCAGGAAGTTGAGCGGGTCGTCCAAATTCTTTGCCGCCGCACCAAGAACAACCCGGTACTGATCGGCGAACCCGGCGTGGGCAAGACGGCCATCGTCGAAGGTCTCGCGCAGCGCATCTCCGATGGCGACGTGCCGAGCTTCCTCGCCGAGAAGCGGGTGCTCGCGCTCGATCTCTCGCTGATCGTCGCCGGCACCAAGTATCGCGGCCAGTTCGAAGAGCGCCTCAAGACCATCATGAAGGAGCTGATGGAGAATCAGAACTCCATCATCTTTATCGACGAGCTGCACACGCTGGTAGGCGCCGGTTCGGCCGAAGGCTCGCTCGACGCGGCCAACATCCTCAAGCCGGCTCTCTCCCGCGGCGAGATTCAGTGCATTGGCGCGACCACGCCGGCTGAGTATCGCAAGTCGATCGAGAAGGACCGCTCGCTCGAGCGCCGCTTCCAGGCCGTGAAGGTGCCGCCTCCGAACGAGGAGGACGCGGTCAAGATCATCATGGGCATCAAGGACCGCTATGAGAAGTTTCACGCGGTCAGCTACACCGATGATTCGATCGAGTTCGCGGTCTCGCACTCGAACCGTTACATTCCGGATCGCTTCCTGCCGGACAAGGCGATCGACCTCATCGACGAGGCGGGCGCGCGCGTGAAGCTGCGCCAGACCTCGCTGCCGGAGGAGATTACCGAGGTCCAGAAGCGGATCAAGTTCATCGTTCACCGCATGGAGAACGCCATCGCGAACCACGAGTTCGAGAAGGCGCGCTTCTACTCGGACGAGGAGCGCAAGGAGCGCGAGAACCTGCGCGCGCTACGCGACAAGTATCACCTCGATGATTCGACCGCGGGCATCGTCTCGCGTGAGGACATCGAGGACGTGGTGAGCCGCTGGACCGGCGTGCCCATCACCTCGATCAAGGAAGAAGAGACGCAGAAGCTGCTGCGCGTCGAGGAAGAGCTGCACAAGCGTGTGATCTCGCAGGAGAAGGCCATCTCTGCCCTTGCCCGCGCGATTCGCCGCTCGCGCGCCGGCCTCAAGTCGCCACACCGGCCGATCGGCTCGTTCCTCTTCCTTGGACCTACGGGCGTCGGTAAGACGGAGATGGCGCGTACGCTGGCGCAGTTCCTCTTCGGTTCGGAGAAGTCGCTCATCCGCTTCGATATGTCGGAGTTCATGGAAAAGCATTCGGTTTCGAAGCTCATCGGTTCGCCTCCGGGCTATGTGGGCTACGAGGAGGGCGGTCAGCTGACCGAGCGCGTGAAGCGTTCGCCCTACTCGGTGGTCCTGCTCGACGAAATCGAGAAGGCGCACCCGGATGTCTTCAACATCCTGCTGCAGGTCTTTGAAGATGGTCAGCTTACGGACGGCCTGGGCAACACGGTCGACTTCAAGAATACGATCATCATCATGACCTCGAACATCGGCGCGCGGCACCTGCAGCGTAAGCAGGGTCTCGGCTTCCAGAGCGAGCGCGAAGAGCTGGTGATGGAGAAGATCGAAGAACTGGTCAAGAACGAGGTGAAGAGAACCTTCAACCCCGAGTTCCTGAACCGTATCGACGAGATCATTCTCTTCCAGTCGCTGACCGATGGCGATCTGATCCAGATCATCGAGCTGCTGCTGGCGCAGCTCAATGCCAACCTGGTGCAGAAGGCGATCACCATCTCGGTGACCGAGGATGCGAAGAAGTGGATTCTCGACAAGACGATGATCGACCGCAGCTACGGTGCGCGTCCGCTGCGCCGTGCCCTGCAGCGCTACGTGGAAGATCCTCTGTCGGAGGCGCTCATCGCTGGCGGTATCAGCGATCGTCCGGCCTTCCTCGAGGTCTATCTGGAGAACAACCAGCTGTACTACCGTCCGATCGGCAAGGAAGGCGCCGAGAAGACGGAGGGCATCCTGCTCTTCAGCTAAACAGAAGCACGAAAAAAGAGGCCCTGTTCACCGAGGTGGACAGGGCCTTTGTGTTGGAGGAAAGAACTGGCCGTAATGGCGGATCGCCTTCGGCGTACGCTCCCGCTGGTCGCGGTTGGGATTCGTGGGATTATGCCTGCTTCGCTGCCACGGAACTCTGCGGAGATTCCTGCTTCCACTCAGGCCAAAGCTGGGCTGGGGTGGGCCACCGTCGGGGGAAAGACCGCAGGCTCCTCTGCTGCGCGAGACGAAACTATCGCCCGCTTCGATCGGGATGCAATTCTTCATGCCTGATCGAAGCGGCGACAGCAGAGGAAATTGCGGATACAGACTTAGTGGGTGACCAGGCTCGGCTTGGCTACGGGGAGGGTGGTTCCTGTGCCGGCCATCTGCGATTCCATCAGCTTGGCGTAGCGGCGCATGGCGTCGCCGAGCATGCCGGCGGCCTGGGAAAAGGCTTCAGGCGAGAGGTTGAGGGTCACCGGGCCCACGCTCACGTGGATCGTGTTGCAGTCGCATACGCGTACACGGCCCAGTCCGGGCATATCGGCCAGAATCACGTTGACGTCGTTCATCTTTACTCCTGCTCTTCGGTTCGCGATGGAGGGGTTTGCAGTGAGACGGGCCGCATTTGCGCGGCCTCGTCCAATCGCTAGAGGAGTTGCAGTTAGACGCCGCGCTTCGCGTAGTATTCGGCGACCTGGTTGCTGTTGAACTCGAAGGGTACGTGCGCCACTCCGGGGATCGACAGGACCACGCCGCGGTCGGGCGTCGAAGGATTCTGGTACTGAAGAAAAGACGGCATGGTAAGCCGCGGCGCGCGCAGCGAAGACTGCACGACATCCATCTGGAGTCCGCGCTCCGAGAGCGAGATGACCTCGCCGGGACGCAGGATCATGGAGCCGATGGTCTGGCGGCGGCCGTTGACGGTCACGTGTCCGTGGGAGACGAGCTGGCGGGCAGCCGAGATGCTGCGCGCATACCCGAGACGGAAGACCACGTTGTCGAGGCGGCGTTCGAGGAGGCCGATCAGGCTGTCGATCCAGTTGCCGGCGTTGAGGGTGCGGGCCTTGCGCACAAAGCGGCGCAGCTGTTCCTCGCGAAGGCCGTAGTGGAAGAGCAGCTTCTGTTTTTCAATCAGCTGCAGGGCAAACTGGCTCTTGCTGCGTTTCTTGTTCCGGCCGTGTTGTCCCGGGGGAAAGTTACGCGTTTCCAGTGCTCCGGGCTTGCCCAGCCCCGGGAGCTCAATTCCCAGCGCTCGCTGGATCTTAAATTTCTTCCGTTCGCTCATCCGAGCTTCTCCTGCACGGACGACGTCGCGGGAGCGCCCAACGGGCACCGCCAGCTTTCATCGTCAATCTCTCAGGACAACCGCGGCGCTTCGCCAAAAGACTCCGCGGCCATCCCGACCTGAATTGAGACTAAATTGGTCCGCATTCCATTGCAAGAGGAAAAATGAAGAATTCCGGGAAAAGAAGAAGTGTCTTTTTGCCTGGAAGTGAGTGGTGAGTTGGCTTCTTTTATAGCAGTTTGGCCGTTTTTCAGGCGTCCATTCGGATTGACGCGTTTTTGCTGTATAGCTATGCTAAATAGCAGGTGGTGATTTATGTCCCAACTCACGAAAGCTCGCGTGTTTATGAACGGACGGAGTCAGCACGTCACGATTCCGGCGGAGTTTCGTTTCCGCAGCGCCCAGGTGACAGTTCGGCGTGACCCGTCGACTGGAGACCTGATTCTCTCTGAGGTGCCGGAGATCGAGGAGATATTTGCGGAACTCGATGCTGCGAAGATTCCGGCAGACTTTATGAGCGATGCCGATCGCGATCGGCGGCCCGCTGAGAAACGGCCGGAAATTGATCTCTAAGGCCACGCTGATCTGTTCCATCGAGGCTGCCCCTTCCGTGAGGCTCCATTGCGACCGCAGGGAGCATAGCGGGGAAGTTCTTGCCCCGGACATTCTCGATGTGCGCGAGACAGCAGGTTCCTCCACTACGCGAGACGAAACAGCTGTCTCGCTCCGGTCGGAATGACAGTCTTCCTATTGAAAATATTTCCCAAAGCAGGCGGTCAGAATATGCCGGTAAGGCCTGATAAGTTGAGCTCCAAGTTAAGAGGCTTCAGGGCAGACCGGGAGCGGCTGTGAGCACGCTCTATCTCCTCGACACCAATACGTTCAGCTATATCGTGACGGGCGTGTCGTCCGCTGCAAGAACCGAATTTCAACGATGGCTCGGCGATCCGGATGCGAAACTTTGCCTCTCCTCGATCACGGAGGCGGAAGTTCGCTATGGGATGGCGAAACGTGCGCTGGGTGCGGCCAGGGTCCGTGCGATTGAAAACCTCTTTTCGACGGTAGAAGTCCTTCCGTGGGACTCGAGAGCAGCGGCGGTATACGGGAAGGCGCGTGCCGAGATCGAGGCGCAAGGACTGGCCGTGGCGGCGATGGATATGCTGATCGGCGCGCATGCTGCAAGTCTGGGTGCGGTGCTGGTTACGCGGGACGCGATCTTTCATCGCATCGGGCCGGTGCTCGGTCTCTCTGCCACCGTGAACTGGGCAACCGATCTTTTGTAGCAATGGAGCGAGAAGACAGTAAGGGCAGGCACAGAAAATGCCTGCCCTTACTTGTTGCTCGATGACCGGCGATCTACTGCGCGGCCTTCTGCAGTGTGGCCGTTGCGCGCTGGATGGCGGAGGTCAGTGTGGCGAGTTGGGTCTGGGCCTGGTCGGCCTTCTTTGCGTCGAGCGCCTCGTTCACGCCGGGGATGACCACCGCTGCGTAGCCGGTGTATTCGCCGGGAGCGTAGACGGTGTGCTTGAACCACGGGCGGTTGGGCAGACCGGCGGCGTCGAGGAAGTCGCCTTCGGTGGCGCGGAGGCTGCTGTTGAACGCGGCTTCGTCGCCGGAGGGATGCTCCTGCTTTGCCTTGACGGCCTCCGCGGCAGCGAGGAACTGCTGCGTCGCGCTTTCCGCAGCGGTGGTGTCGAGGGGCAGTCCCGAGGACTGTGCCTTCTTCTTCGCGGCGCTGAGGTAGTCCTCGATCTCGTGGGCGTAGGTGACGTAGTCGTAGGGCAGGACGTCGGCGTCGGCCATGTGCAGCACTTCGAGGCCGAAGACGCGGGCCATCTCCTGCTCATAGACGAAGGTGGGATCGGCGTTCATGGTGAACCATGCGTAGTTGTCGAAGACCGAGTGATAGACGCCGTAGGGGCCATCCGAGCCGATATCGGACGAGGGCACGCCGAGGTGCTGGATAAAGGGCGTGTAGTCGGAGCCGGAGCCGAGGTCGCCGATCTCGACATCATTGTCGGTGTGCGCGTTCTGCTTGGAGACGTGCTCCTGCGCGCCCGGAGCGGTCCGCTGGTCCTGGCTCTTCTTCCACTGCTCGTAGACGCTGCCGCCCTTCGGGCTCGGCACTTCCTTCGTGACCTGGCGGATGAACTCTTTGAGCGAGGGGACGGCGTCGGCATTGAAGTTCGGGCCGGAGACGCCTACATCGGTGTTGAAGTAGGCGACGGCATGCCCGAGCGTGGCGGCGTTGTCCTCAGCCCATTCGGTCGAGCCGATGAGGCCTTCTTCTTCGGCATCCCAGCTGGCGAAGACGATGGTGCGCTTCGGCTTCCATCCCTGCTTGAGCAGTTCGCTTACGCCGTGCACGGTTTCGAGCATAGCGGCGGTGCCGCTGTTGGGATCGACTGCGCCGTAGACCCAGGCGTCGCGATGGTTGCCGGCGACGACCCAGTCATTCGGAGCATCGGAGCCGGGAACCTTGCCGATAACGTCCCAGATGGTGCGGTACTGATAATCCTGCTTGGCGACAAGGTGCACCTTGACCGCGTTCGCGCCGCCGAGGTGATAGGTGAAGGGCAGCGCGCCTTGCCATCCCTTCGGCACGGTCGCGCCTTTCAGGTTCTCGAGGATGGGCGCAGCGTCATGGTACGAGATTGGGATGGAGGGAATGGTGGGCTGGCTTGCGGCCTGCTCGGGCGGAATGCGCTTTGACATGGGAAGGTCGGGCGTCGAGGCGATACCGGGCGTGGTGGCGTCGCCCGGATATTTGAACATGTACTGCACGGAGCCGCGCTGCACGCCGGTATCCGGACGGAACGGGCCACCGGGATACTTGTCGCCGCGGAAGAAGCCGTCGTCGGCGGGATCGGAGTAGATGATGACGCCGGCCGCGCCTTTCTGCTGCGCGATGTAGACCTTCACACCACGGAAGTTCATGCCGTAGCGGACGAGGACGATCTTACCCTTGATGTCGATGCCGGAGTCGGCGAGCTTCTGGAAGTCTTCAGGACGGCCGTAGTTGGCGTAGACCACGTCGGCGGTGATGTTCCCGGAGGCGGACGAGCCGTTGAAGGGCATCACGACGCGGGGATCGTCCTGGTAGGGATCGTTCGATACATGCTCGGGCGTGGGGCCGGTCATGAGTTGCTTGCCGTCGGCAGTAGTGGCGACGATTTTCGACTCGAC
>NZ_JASGFD010000084.1:0-12836 GCF_047605705.1 Silvibacterium sp.
CCCGGCCGTCGCGACGCGCTCTGCGCCGCCTCCGAGCTGACGCTCGCCATCGAGGCCGCCGCGCTCAATTCCGGCGCGATCGACACCGTCGCCACCGTCGGCGTCTGCCGCGTGCACCCCGGCGCGGTCAACTCCATCCCCAGCCGGGTGGAGCTGATGCTCGACCTCCGCGACACCGACGAGGACCGCCGCAATCGCGTCTACTCGCACATCCGCACCACCGCCTCCGAAATCGCCCACCGCCGCCGCGTCGCTATCCGCTTCGAGCCCATCAACGCCGACCGCCCGGCCGCTTCCGATCCCGCCATCCTCGCCGCACTCGAAGAGGCCGCGCAGGCCGAACAGCTGCCCTTCCGGCGCATAGTCAGCCGCGCCTATCACGACGCGCTCTTCATGGCCCGCATCGCCCCGGTCGCCATGCTCTTCCTGCCCTGCCGGGGAGGAGTCAGCCACCGCCCCGACGAGCACGCCGAGCCGGAACACATCGCCCAGGCCACCCGCACCCTCGCCCGCACCCTGGCCACACTCAGCGCAAAGTAAAGCAGCCAATAAGGATCCGGGTGCCCAACCCCGAGGGTGGCCCATGCAAGCCATCCGTTGGCTTGAGTGGAGGACATACGAACCCCAATAAAAGTGTCATTCCGACCGAAGCGGAGGAACCTGCAGTTCTCCCTCAAACCAGCAAGAATCCGGGTGCCCCACGTCTCGCCTCTGAGACGTGGGTACACACATTTCCGAAGAGGGGGACATACGAACCCCAAATCCCCCCCTCACCCAGCGACCCACGAAGGCACCTCCAAAGGCGGATCGCCCCACGCGAGGGGCCAGTCCGCCCGGCCCGGATCAGTTTTTGCTAAACTGGAAGCCTGCGCGCGGAGTCGGCCCTGGAGCCTTGTGGCCTCCGCCAATCTCCCCCGCATCAGCAGATTCCGAAGGACCGAGAGTGGACACACAGACACGTCACGCCTTGAAACAGGACGGCTTCGCCGAAGCCACCGCATCCAGCATCGGCTGGATCGAGACCAACCGCAGCACCGTCATCCGGCTTGCCATTCTGGTCGTAGTGGTCGCAGCCCTGGCCATCGCTGGCGCGGTCATCTACAACTCGCGCTCGGACAAGGCCGATAACCTGTTCGGCGAGGCGATGGACGTCTACAACACCGCCCTCCAGGCCCCCGGACAGCCCGCGCTGCCCAACACCCCGGTCTACAAGACCGCCGCGGACCGCTCCAAGGCCGCCAACCCCCTCTTCGTCCAGGTCGCCGACAACTACAGCTTCTTCGAGACCGGTAAGAATGCCGCCTATTTCGCCGGCCTCACCTATATCGATCTGAACCAGACCGCCTCCGCCGAAAAGGAACTGCAGAAGGCCTCCGACGCGCACGACAGCGACATCGCTTCGCTCTCGAAGATGGCGCTTGCCGGCCTCTACCGCCAGACCGGCCGTGAGAGCCAGGCGATCGACGTCTATAACGACGTCATCAAGCACCCGACGACGGCCGTTCCCGAGTCGGCCGCCAAGCTCGAACTGGCCTCCCTCTACGAGACCAGCAACCCCGCCCTGGCCAAGAAGCTCTACGCCGAAATCAAGGACAAGGACAAGGGCTCGGCCGCGGCACAGATCGCGACCCAGAAGCTGGCCGGCGGCAAGTAAGCCACCAGCAACTCCGTCCGCACCACCCGACAGCCCGCGCCCCGCGCGGGCTGTTCTGCGTTGAAGCAGATTTCGTTTCTCACCCGTCGGATACTGTCATTCCGACCGAAGCGAACGAAGTGAGCGCAGTGGAGGAACCTGCAGTTCGCCTTACACCGGCCTGGGATACGATGCCCTCCAGGGAGAATCCACAGTGACCGTCAAGCGCTGGAACATCGCCATCGCGGGATTCGGCGGCGTAGGCCGTGCCGTCGCCCGCCTCGCGCACGAACGCCGCGAACGCTATCGCACGCTCTATCACGCCGATGTCCGCGTCGTCGCCGCCTGCACCTCGCGCGCAGGCATCCACAATCCGGACGGCCTCGACCCCTTTACGCTCACTGCGGAAATCATGACGCCCGGCCTCACCGGTACGGAATTCCTCTCTTCCATCGCAACCGATGTCGTCGTCGACGCAGGCCCCACCGACTTCCGCACGGGCGGCAGCAGTTATCTCTACGTCAAGGCATCGCTCGAAGCGGGCCGCCACGTTCTCGCCATCTCCAAGGGCTCGCTCGTCTTCGATTACCCCGGCCTGCACCGCCTCGCCGAGACGCACGGTGTACAGCTGAAGGTCAGCGGCGCGACCGCCGCGGCGCTGCCCACCATCGACCTGCTCGAATACAACCTCCGCGGCTGCGAGGTGCTCAGCCTCGAAGGCATCCTCACCGCGACCGCGAACTACGTCCTCAGTCAGATGACCGAAGGCGAGCTCGGCCTCGACGAAGCCGTCGCCCAGGCGCGAGCCGCGGGCATCGCCGAGAAGGATCCCTCCTTCGACATCGGCGGATGGGACACCGCCTGCAAGCTCACCATCCTCGCCAACGCCGGGCTCGGCGCAAGCCTGTCGATCCGCGACCTCGCAGTCCGCGGCCTCGAAGGCATCACCGCCGCGCAGATCCGTGAATGGAAGCAGCAGTGCCTTGTTCCGAAGCTGGTCGGCAGCCTCACAAAATCTCGCAACGAGGTCAAAGGCGAAGTAGGCCTCAGGCTCTATCCCGAAAAGCACGCCTTCGCGCAGGTCACCGGCAAGAGCAAGGCCGTCCGCATCGTGACTGACGACATGGGCGAGCTCATCGTCACCGGAGGCGCAGGCGAACCCAGAGCCACCGCAGCCGCCGCCCTCAAGGACTTCGAGCACATCCTCATGCACGCGCGCTGAGCCGCACTCGAAACATCAGTTCGGAGTCGGGGGCTCCAGATGATCGATGACGATGGTGGGCAGCATCGCCGTTGTCGGCTTGAGGGAGAAGCCGCTGGCCTCGAGGTCGAAGAAAGGACTTGCCGGCCTCGGTTCACTCGCATCGCGCTTCTCGTACGGCAGCCGAATCAACGTGATGTTATAGAGCCCTTTAAGCCCGGTACTGTCCACGATGTGCCGGTCAGAACCATTCGACAGAAACTCGGCTAATGTCGTCATCGAGACATTGAGCAATCGTGGATGATTGCCAGGGACAAGCACTCCCTCACCGACCGCAAAACTGTTCTCTGGGTAGATCTGTGCTCCGGTCACCTTATCGTACTTCGGCGGCTTCTTGCCAAGCGTCAGCGCGAAGACGGGCCGCTCTCGCTGTGCGACATGCGCAGCCATGTGACAACGCTCCTGCAATGCTTCACGCAATGCAGCACTCAGCAACTCATGCTGAGCATCCTGTTCACGCCAACGCGCGATGTCCGCCGCCGGGATTCTCGCGTCGATGTCATAGCGCGTCTTTGCCCAGGAGCTCTTTGGGTAGTTCACAATATCGTCGCTCTTCCATCCATGAAAATCTCTGGGCGAATACGCCATCATGATGCTGCTCCAAAGATCCCAGCCATGCGCGGAATAGCCATCGGGCCGGATGCCTCCAAGTGGGCCTCCAGCGCCGGATTGTGGCGCCATACTGGTCGGCCGTATCGAGAAAACCTCAAACGGAATCGGCACACCCGCATCGTCCGCATACGCCGCGCGCGCGCCAAGCACGCCCGCGGCCAGCGGCAGACCGCACAGCAGCGCAGCCGCGGAGGCGAGGAGCATCTTCCGCCTGCCGCTAAGCCGCATGGACGCAGCCTCCGTCATGATGCGGACGATGCGCTGCGTCAGCTCGCCACCCGTCACCCCGGCCATGGCATCCGCCGGAGCCTCGGCGTACATCCTGCACACGTTAAGAATGCTCTGCGCATACAGCTCGCGATCGTTGCCCGCGACCACAACGCCTTCGTCGCAGGCGCGTTCGCGCTCATCGAGCAACCGCGCCCGCACAAACCACACCGCCGGATGAAACCAGAAGAGTGCCGTCACTGCGGCATGCAGAGCCGCGGTGAGGTTGTCGCGGCGCCGTACATGGCACAGCTCGTGCGCCACAATCGCGTCTATCTCCTGCGCCGTCAGTCGCGCAGGCAGATCCTCCGGCATCAGCAGCACTGGGCGGATCAGACCGAAGACGCACGGTTCGAGCACGCCACGCGTCTTCCGTACTGCAAGGCCCTCCATCGTCATCCACGGTGCTGCACGGCGCGCGATGCCTGCACCGATCATCCAGTTCCGCAGCCATAAGCCGAAGACCGCGCAGGCTCCGAGCATCCAGAGCACAACCATCCCTTCGGCCATGTAGACCTTTGTATTGCGCTTCTCATACCGCACGGGAGCCAGCATCTGTGAGGGCAGCACCGGTCCCGCATACGGCTGCACGGCCTGCGTGACCAGATGCCCGACAGCCCGCGTCTCCACCGGTTGCGCCGCCTCCGGACGAAGATGCTGCCCGGCAGCAATCAGCAGCGAAAAGGGCACGAGAAACTTCAACGATGCCGCCATCCACAACCGGAAGCGCAGCGCAGCGCGATGCCGCTGCAGCATCGCCGTGAGCACCCATACAAGGAAGAAGACCGCCGTCGTCTGCAGCAGATGATTCACCAGCGCCGGCAGGAACTGGATGGCAAAGTAGATATCCAGCTTCATCGCTTGCCGCCCTTCGAGAGCCTGCGCAGCGCCGCCTCCGCGTCCTTGATGTCTTCGAGCGATACGCTGCCCGACTCCACCAGGTGCGCCATCACCGGCTGAGAGCGCCCGCCGAAGATCGAAAGCAGATCCTCCACCAGCGCGCGCTGCGCCTTCTCCCGCGTCACCATCGGCCGGTAGATATGCGACGTGCCCACCTGCCCCACACGCGCAACCACGCCTTTCGCCTCCATGCGGTTTACCGTGGTCTGGATGGTCGTATACGCAGGCCGCTTCTTGCCCGGCAACGCCTGCAGCATGTCGCGGATGGAGCCGTCTCCGTTCGTCCAGAGCACTTCCATGATCTGAAACTCGAGCTTGGAAAGTTTTGCCGTCGCCAGGGTCAGCCTCCTCACACAAAGAATCTACTACACATGTGGTAATAGACGCGAAAAAGAGAAAAGAGTCTGCAGAAAACCCATTGCCGCTCCCAGCCTCGACTCTGGGCATCCCGCTTGCGCACAAATCTTGAGCAATCCACGTTCATCCGCATTGCGACTGGCATAGGTAAGATCTTTGTTATCGCAAAGGCCTGTTATGGATTTCGCGTGACAAACCAGTGGGCCTCTACGTCAAAGAGGATGTCGCTTGGTTCGGGAGATATGACCTCGTCTGCCATGGCTTTGCTCGCTGCCGCAGTGCTTGCCGCGCTTCCGATGGAAGCCTGTGCTCAGGCCTCGCCCGCAACGGCCTCTCCGCAATATGCAACCGCTGCAGTTCATCTCGCCGCAGAGAACCGTCCCTTCACAGGCTGCGAGACACAGCCAGCGCGCCTGCACTGCATCCTGAATCTGCGTGCGCTCGCTTCTCGCGCCTATTCCGTGCGCTACGAGTTCGTTCTGCAAGCTCCCAGATGGGCTGAAGAGAAGATGTGGGACCTCGAAGCCACCATCGATCCAGAAGATCTCGAGCGAGTGAAGGCGCTCTCGCCAGATCAGCGCGGCGCGATGATGCAAAGCATCCTTGCCGATCGATTTGGATTGAAGGTTCACACAGAGACGCGCCCGGAATCTGTCTTCGATCTTGTCATCGCGAAGGGCGGTCACAAGCTCCAGCCTTCTGCTCCGGCAACCGATGCCGAGATGAAAGACATGCCGCCTGCATTTCCGCGAACAGACTTCCTCACCATGTCTGGAGGAACCACCCGCGCCTTCGGTGTCACCATGAATGAAATCGTCCACCAGCTTCCAGGCTCGCTGGGCTCCGATCAGATCGACCGCCCCATCCTCGATAAAACCGGCCTCACCGGAAACTGGAACTTTACCCTGAGCATAGAGCCGCAGGGAGACAAGGCGCCATCGCCCTTCACAACACTCGAAGAGCAACTGGGGCTGAAACTGGTGCCTGCAAAAGAGCCCGTTCCCGTTCTCGTCATTGACGCGTCACATCTGCCGACCGAGAACTGACCGACAGCAACCACCCTCTGCAACACGAACCAACCCACACCCTTGCTATCATGGTGCGCGAGCGGGTGCTCCAAGCCGGCCGCAAGGTCTCTCCGGGGCTACCCCGGGGCAACACCCCGAATACAGCAGGCACCGCATGAGCCTCCCTGCACGCTGTGCAGACCAGCTCACGCAAAGTCAGACTCGTTGGAGCATCCGCTGCAACCTCTACCCCGCCATCGAAACGAGTTTCTCTCGCTCGCGCGCATGCTTCTCTACGCGGATCAAACAGCCGAAGCGCATCTCGCCCTGCTGCGCGCTGCCTTTCGCACCGAGCCCCCGGCGGCCAGCCTCAAACGTCTCGCCGCCCGCACGCTCTCCTGGACAGCGCCACGCCCGCAACCGCGCATCCGCCAACTCGTCCAACAACTTCACCACGAGCCGATCCTCAAACGCCTCATCGAGCGGCATGGTCTGCTTCCACCCGTTCCAGTCTCCGCAGCGCCACGCATGCGGCCGCTGCCCGGCACATCGCTGCTCAGGCTTGAGAGCATCCGCGACCTCGCCGACTGGCTCAAGCTCGAGCCCGGACACCTCCAGTGGTTTGCCGACCTGCATGACCTGAATCGAAAGGCACTCCATCGCAACGCATCGGCCTCGCTCCTGCAGCATTACACCTGCCGCATTCTGGCCAAGCCCTATGGTGCCATCCGCCTGCTGGAAATACCCGCGCCGCAGCTCAGGAGCATGCAGCGCCGCATCCTGCATGAGATCCTCGCGCCCATCCCGCTGCATCCCGCGGTGCACGGCTTTCGTCGCGGACGTTCCATCCTCACCTTCACCTCGCCGCATGCCGCGCGCGAAGCCGTGCTGCGCATCGATCTCCAGGAATTCTTTCCATCCATCAGCGGCCCGCGCGTGCAGGCGCTCTTCCGCACCCTCGGCTATCCCGAACCTGTCGCCGACCTGCTCGGCGGCCTCTGCACCACCACCACGCCACGCTCGGTCTGGAGAAACACCGGCTGCGAGCTGAGCCCATCAGCACTGCAACATGCGCGCGTCTTCTATGCCCGGCCGCATCTTCCGCAGGGCGCGCCCACATCTCCTGCCATCGCGAACCTCTGCGCCTTCCGGCTCGATCGCCGCGTCGCAGGCCTTGCCGCCAAAGCCGGAGCCACCTATACGCGCTATGCCGATGACCTCGCCTTCTCCGGCGATGCGCATTTCGCCCGCGCAGCGGACCGCTTCATGCAATTCGTAACAGCTATCGTTACGGAAGAAGGCTTCCACATTCATCCCCGCAAGACGAAGCTGATGCGGCGCGGAGTGCGCCAACACCTGGCCGGGCTCACACTCAACACGCAACCCAACCTGCCCCGGCGCGAGATGGAGCGCCTCGAAGCCATCCTAACCAACTGCGTGCGCAAGGGACCCACAAGCCAGAACCGCGACGGACACGCCGACTTTCGTCGTCATCTTGAGGGCAAGGTGGCCTTCGCCACCATGGTGCATCCCGCGCGATCTGCGCATCTCCGCGCGCTGCTCGCACAGATCCAGTGGCCCAGCGATGCAGCAAATGGCGGCAATCGATAAGAACAGATAAAGACCATCGTCACCATGGCCCTCGCGTCGTTGCCGTTCCAGGTTGTAGCGACAACCCCTGAAGCCTGCTTTTACAGGATTTTTTAGAAGAAGCTTGTCATTCCGACCGCAGCGAGACGGCTTTCTTGTCTCGCGCAGTGGAGGAACCTGCAGTTATACCAGCGCGTGCGAGGATGCTCGGAAACCGGCAGCCTACTGCAGGTTCCTCCACTGCGCTCCCTGCGGTCGCTTCGGTCGGAATGACAACTTCGAGATTGAGATACAGTCACCAAACAACTACGTCGATGCGCTCTAATTCACCGTCACCAGGTGCGAATACTTCATCAACCACATGATCTGCCGCTTCGCGCTCACCTCACTGCAGGACGAAGAGCGTGCGATCTGCGCCGCAAGCTTGCCTACCGAGATAGGCTTCTCCGCAAATGCGAGCGATTGCGCCACATTCCACTGGTGAAATTCCGTCATGTTCAGAAGCTTTCCGGCATAAGGAACGAAGATCTCTCCGGAACCCGCACCTGTGGAACGCACCACCACGGTCGCGTCGTTCAGGATCGTGCTCGCGAAGTGCTGCGCGAAGCGGAAATACTCCGGCTGGCGATACGACGCATGCGCCGGCCGGCGATACGGAATGCTCTCCGCGATCGGCCGCAACTCATCCGCCAGCGCGTGATAATCGGAGACGATCTTCTTCCAAGAGAACAGCGACACCGCCCGCCGCCGCGAGGCCTCGCCCATCTTCGCCCGCAGCTCCGGATGCCGGACCAGTACTTCCATGCTCTCAACCAGCGCGCGGTTATCCATCGCGACCGATTGCGCGAGGCGAAAATGATCCGCCTGCCAGTTCTCCGCATACACCTGCGATAACGGGCCCAGATCGCTGTCGCATTCCATCCAGTACGTCGGGATCAGAAATCCGGTCTCGCCGTTTGCAACCGTCTCGCGATAACCATCCCAGTCCGATACCACCTGCGGAACGCCGCAGGCCATCGCCTCCAGCGGCGTCTGCCCGAAACACTCCTGGATGTTGTCCGAAGGTGAAACGAAGATATCGGCCGCGCTGTACAGCAGGGGCAGCTCTTCATCGGTGATGCCGGGCAGAAACACGACACCGGCCGAGAGCCCTGCTTCCTTCAGCTTCTCCTTCAACAGCTGATCGTAGCCCTTGTGTCCGCGCCCGCTGATGGCAAGCGTCAGCTTCTCGTCCGGATTGCGCCGCCGCAGTTCAGCAAAAGCCTGCGCCAGCGGAAAAAGATCGCCCTTGTCGATGACCGAGATTCTTCCGAAGTAAAGAATCAGCGTCTCTTTCTGCGAGAAGCCGAAATGCTTGCGCGACGCATCCTTGGGCCGCGGAGAAAAGACCTCGGTATCCACACCGAGCGGAATCACATCGAGACGCCCGCGAAAACTCGCATGCAGCCCATGACTGCGCTCTAACGCATGGCTGATATGTTGCAGCTGGTTGTCGACGAGCCTGCGTGCGGCATAGCTCGTGCACACAAACGAATCGCACGGCTGCGTCTCGGCAAGAATGAGCGGAAGAAACCGGTTGTTTAGCTGGTGCTGATAACTCACCGTGTGGTGCGAAAACAGAATCGGATAGTACGACGAGGCAAAGTTCGCGCGAAGATCGAAGGGGTTGCAGAAATTACCTGTGTCATCGAACCAGGCATACCAGCCTTTTTTGAACTCGGCTGCCACGTCGAAGTAGTTGCAGACCGCTGCCGCGCTGCCTTTCGGTAACGGGGTGCTCTTCAGCTGCTGGTGCAGCCGTTGCACCATCGAAGGGTAAGAGATAAGCACCGTCTCCGCCGCGGTGGAGTGATGCAGCATCGCTGTGTTGAAGGACCGGTAGGCCGTGGATGCGCCATACACAATCTGCCGCTGCGAAAGAATCTTCCGCAGCGGCTTCAGCAGCGCAGACAGCAGCCCGGCGCTGCCCTTCGGTTCAGCGCCGGGACCGCCAAGCATATCGGTGCACAGGATCGCGATGCGCCGTGATGCGGCCATCGCTGATCCTGAAGCTGCCGCAGCCGTATCTTCCAGCGTGCGCGTCACGACTGGCAGCATCCTGGAAGCGAGATGCTTAACGTGCTCTCTATCTTGTTTTTGATGTTGTCGCCGTACACGCCTACCCACGAGTTCACAATCTTCCCGTCCGGCGAGACGACGATGGTCGCAGGCGTTCCACCCATCTGGTACTTCGCCATCGTGTCGCTGTCGAGGTGCGTGTAGACAGGAAAGTCCAGGTGCTGCGTAGCGATGTACTGCTTCAGATCGCGATCCGTCAGCGAGATGCCGATCACCCGGTACTTGCCGCCCGCCTGGTTTGCCAGCGCATGCAGGTCCGGCAGATTGCGCTTGCACCACATGCACTGCGGCGTGAACACATACAGCACCGTCGGCACGGAGCTCGAAGCATAGACGACCTTGCCCGGCACACCGTCGACGGTCTGCGCATGAATGTCAGGAACCTGCGCGCCAATCGTCAGGAGCTGCCCATTGCTGGCCTTATGCGTGAGCTGGTGCACGCGTCCAATCAGGAAAAAATTCAGCGCGATCGATACAGCGAACAGGATCAGCAGCGCGCCCCGATCCAGAAACGATGCGCTCTTCTTCGAAGATGAGGCTGCGGGCTCGGAAGCCGGCTGCCCGGTATTCGTCCACTCCATGCGATTCCTCCACGGCGATAAGAGCGGTGCGACAAGCATCGACATGCCGCACCGCTCGGGTTACGGATGACAGATGGTTGAGAGAATCGCTACTGGTCGACGCAGGTCCAGCCCTGCTGATTAGCAGAGCTCTGGTTGCAAGCCTCATTGGTGAACTCACAAAGTTCGCCACTCGGGCACGAGTTCTCTGATCCCGCGAGACAACAAGCAGGTTCGGCATGGGCTTTTTGCGGAACTACTACCTGGTGCACCGTGGCCGCGAGGGCAGCCAGCGAGCTTCCATATAGAACCGTGCGTAATGTCAGCTTCCATCTCATGAGGAGTCCTCCACTGTTAGGCACGCGGTCCGGCTGCGACCCGCGACGCACCGCGTGGGTGATTGTCGTTAACAAGTCGAGATGACTCTCTAATCGTCGACGCAGGTCCAGCCGTTGGCATTGGCACTATCGGAGGTTTGGCACTCGTCATTGGTGTACTTGCAGATGGCGCCGCCCCCGCAGGAGTTATCCGGTTCTTCGTAGTTACAACAGGCTGGTTCGGCATGGGCTCTCATCGGGACCATGACCTGGTGAACGGTGGCCGCAAGCGCGGTCAACGAGCTCCCATAGAGGAGCGTGCGTAACATCAGCTTCCATTTCATAGGGGGAGGGCTCCTTGTTCCCTCAACAACAGCGCCACCATCACAGCGTGACTGCCGCAACGGCAGGACTGCTGATCTTCACGAGCTGTTCGAGCTGGGAATTCGGTGCTCGTGGTAACGATTCCACGAGCGGACACTAAGTTGCCACCAGGAGACGCCGCTGTCAAGGCAAAAAAATAAACTGCCTCACTCCGCCGCTGAGAAAAGATCGAGGGCCCTACATCTCGATTCTGAGATGTGGGTCACTCCACAAATCCGATTGAACGATGCAAGCCCGAAGCCGGCTTGAGTGGAAAGCAATCCCTCGGCGTTGTCATCTCGACCGGAGCGAACAAGGTGAGCGCAGTGGAGAGACCTGCGGTTTATCCATGCGAGGAACAAACAATCATCCGGGGTGCCCCACCCCTTTTCGAGAGGTGGGAATGAAGCAAAGCGCTCCCCGTCTTCTAGGACATCCCCGTAATCTCGCCGTTCTCATCCACATCGATGTTCAGCGCACGCGAGGCCTTCGGCAGCCCCGGCATCAGCATCATCGAGCCCGAGATCACCACCAGGAAGCCCGCGCCCGCCGAGAGCGCGATGTCGGTGATGTGCAGCGTCCAGCCCGACGGCGCGCCCAGCCGCTTCGGATCGTCGCTCAGCGAGTACTGCGTCTTCGCAATGCAGATGGGCAGCTCGCCGAAACCCCAGCGCGTGTAGCGCTCGAGGTTCGCCTTCGCCTGCTCGCTCAGCTCCACCGCGTCCGCGCCGTAGATCGTCCGCGCCACCTTCGTGATCTTCTCCACGATGGAGTCGCCGAAGGCATATGTCGTCGTCAGCTTCGGCTCCGGGTTCGCCTCGATCACCTCGACGACCTTCCGCGCCAGTGCCGCCGCGCCTTCGCCGCCCTTCGCATACGCCTCGGACAAGGCAAACTCCGCGCCGCGCTCCTCGCAAAATCTGCGTAACATGTTCAGTTCTTCTTCGGTGTCGTTCGGGAAGCGGTTGATCGCCACCACCGCCGGCAACCCGAAGCCCCGCACGATGCCGATATGCTTCTCGAGGTTCGCCGCCCCGCGTTCGAGATCGCCCTCGCCCTGCTGCTTTACGCTCTGCACCGTCGTCACCAGCACCGCCGCCGCAGGCTTGATGCCCGAAAGCGGGCTCACCAGGTCCATGTACTTCTCAAAGCCCAGGTCCGACGCAAAGCCGGTCTCGTTCACCACGTAGTCCGCCATCCGCATGCCCATCTTCTGCGAGACGACCGAGCTGGTGCCATGCGCGATGTTGGCAAACGGCCCGCAGTGCACCATGGCCGGCGTGCCTTCCGTCGTCTGCGCAAGATTCGGCAGCAGCGCCTCGTGCAGCAGAGCCATCATGGGCCCGGTCGCATGCAGATCGGCCGCGCGCACCGGGTTGCCCTTGCGATCCTGCCCGATCACGATCCGCGCCAGCCGCGCGCGCAGGTCTTCGCGATCCGCCGCCAGCGCGAGGATCGCCATGATCTCCGACGCCGCCGTAATCAGGAAGCCGCTCGGCCGGTTGCTGCCGTCGCGCTGCTTTTTGTCCGCTGCGGTAACGCTGACGGTGATCCGCCGCAGCGCGCGATCGTTCATATCCAGCGTGCGCGGCCAGGTGATGCCCTCGGGATCGAGATCCAGCTCGTTGCCGTGGAACATGTGCGAGTCGATCAGAGCGGCCAGCAGGTTGTGCGCCGAGCTGATCGCGTGGAAGTCGCCGTGGAAGTGCAGGTTGATCTTCTCCGCCGGCTCCACCTGCGAGCGCCCGCCGCCCGCGGCTCCGCCCTTCATCCCGAAGACCGGCCCCAGCGACGGCTCGCGCGAGGCCAGGATCGCCCGCTTGCCGATCGTCTCCAGCCCCTGCACCAGCC
>NZ_JASGFD010000085.1:0-12403 GCF_047605705.1 Silvibacterium sp.
TGAACAGAATCCTTATCTTGTGAAATCAATCGTCATTCAACAGGAGTAGGCTTCCCTACCCCTGTCAGTCGGGGATTGAGGTGACCGGAGGATGATCCTTCGATGGCGGAGGCGGCAGCGGCGCCAATTTTTCGAAGCCTCGCTGTCCATCGGGCCCAATCACACCAGGTCCGGGACCGAGATGCGGAGCGTCCACGTTGTCCTCGGCGCAGGAATACTCTTTGACCTCGTCCTCGGGCTTACCCAGCAGCCACGTCCGCTGATAATGGATCGGAGCCGTGTAGAACTTCGGATCGGTCACTGTCATCTCAACATGCAGGTGCCCGGCGTCGGGACGAGTCCACCGCTCCACCACATGCTGCTGGTCGCTGTGCGGATCCGCATTCTCATCCGCCCATGTGCGCTGATCCTTGAAGCCGATCGAGTCGATCACAAAGGTGTCGCCGTCCCACGAGCCAATCTCTTCGCCGAAGAAAGAGGGATCGGGATCATCGGAATGCTTACGGCCATCGAAAGGAACGAGGCGGTAGGTGGTGTACCAGTAAAGAAATACGGTGTGATCCTGCCCCTGAAGCAGCTGGAAAGGCAGGCCGCTGGCGTTGTGCCGGGGCAGGCCGCCCACGATGCACAGGGCCTCCGGATCTACTGTGTGTTCCACGTTGTACTTGTGCGCAGCCTCACCCGCTGGAGTAAAGGGCAGCTTGTAACCGGGATAATCTTTGCCGAGATTGCCGACAGGCTTGTCTGTCGGCGCATGAGAGGGCACCCAGTATCCGGAAAGGTCCGGGTGAGAGCCGGATCGCGGTGCAGGCCCTTTGGGCAAGTCTGCCTCGCTGCGGGAGAAAGGACTGTTTGCACGACCGCTGGAGTCAGACGCTTTCTCCGTCGCCTGGGTGCTGGAAGCGGGCGCCTGCGCGCTAGCCGACTGCGCAAACAGCGCCAGTGCGAGACATGCGATGCCTGTAAGAGAGGAACGGGAGGACGGACTCAAACAAAGATCCTTTCTATCTGAAACAGCTATCCGTGATTCGTTCGGCGATTCGATCAGCATTCCGGCCGATGCGGTATCGAGACACAGGCGCATGCAGAGATGCATGCCTAAGCCATGATGGTTAACAAGTGAATGGAGTGATTGCCAGTATTTGTGACGAGGCGCCACAACGGCGCTCAGGCGCAGACGGCCGAGCGACAACAATGCCGGGAGCTTGGGGTTCCTGCATGTCTTGGCATGGCACCGAACTTAACCTGAAGGCCGGGCCTGAGTCAAGCAGCAAGTCTTGACTTATTCCTTTGCATTGCCTAGAGTGCGTCTATGCTTATGGCTTCCCGGACATACTGTTGTTGCAGCGACGCCTCTCATCCATGCGAGTCAGCGAACTGCGCGCAGAACCGGGACATGACGGGTCATCTCCTCATCTGAGGAATCGTCTCTCTTCCGGCCTCATGCAGGTTCAGGGCTCGCTTCTCAAGAAGCGGGCCTTTCGTTTTCCGAGCGGTATTCAAATTTGTCTGAAAGGTATCTCCACACATGAAAGCAAGATTGCTCGCCGCTTCGCTTGTGGTCACGGCTTCAGCGTGGCTGGCCGTCCCATCAGCCTTCGCACACCATTCTTTTGCCGCAGAGTTCGATGGCTCCAAACCGACGCGCCTGGTTGGAAAGATCACCCGTGTGGAGTGGACCAATCCGCATTCTTACTTTTACGTGGACGTTGCGGATGCTCAAGGCAAAGTCACCAACTGGGGCTGCGAGGGCGCAGGCCCGGGAGCACTGAGCCGGCGCGGATGGAAGAAGGGCGATCTCAAGATCGGCGACACCGTGGTTGTTGACGGCTATCGCGCCAAGGACGGCTCTCACCTCATCGATGCCCGGCGCGTGACACTGCCCGATGGGCGCAGTGTTTATGGAGGAAGCCCTGGCGATGGTGGCCCTGGCGATAACGGCACAGATCAGGGCAATCTGCCCGGCACCACCAAGAAGAGTTAATCAATCACCGCGGATGGCGTCGCGAGGCGCCATCCGGAAAGCCATGGATGATCGTTCCTCTCCTGCAGCACCTTTGCCAGTTGCTCTATGACTCGTCGTTCGGGACTGCGATCCGTGAGTCGGACTACGCCTTCTCCATCATTGAATCTGTGCACGTGCTGTCCATCACACTGCTCGTCGGCTCGATCTCTGTGCTTGACCTGCGCATGCTTGGCGCGGTGCTTCGCGAAGTGCCTGTAACGAAACTGGCGCGCTCGGTCTTTCCTCTCACCTGGAGTGGATTTGCGATCAGCGTTGTCAGCGGATTCCTGCTCTTTTGGGCCGAAGCGGCCAAGAACTACACTAACCCGGCCTTTCGCATCAAGGTGATCCTGCTGCTGCTTGTCGGACTCAATCCTCTGATCTTCCATAGCTCCATTTATCGTCGCGTCTCCGAATGGGAGTTTCAGCATCGCTCGCCATGGCGCGCCCGCACGGCTGCGCTTGTTTCCCTGCTCCTGTGGAGCGGCATCATCATCGCTGGCCGTGCGATCGCGTACTTTTAGCGCAGAAAGGATTGCTCGTGCATCCGCAGGACTACTTTTACTTTCTTGCCCACTCAGCGCTGGGACGTTACATGCAGACCAGCCAATGGGCATTCGCCATTGTGGAGATGGTGCACCTGCTGGCCCTCGCAGCTCTTGGAGGCTCGGTCCTGCTCACCGACCTTCGCCTGATGGGCTTCATCCTCAAGGATCAGTCCGCAGAGATGGTCGGCCGCCAACTGGGGCGGATTCTGCTCATCAGCCTCACGGTAATGATTCTGTCCGGAATAGGACTGCTCTCCGAAGAAGCGATGAAGTGCTATTTCAGCCCGGCATTTCGCTGGAAGATGGCACTCCTCGTGGCATCCGTGATCTTTTACTTCACCGCGCATCGCTGGGCGGTGCGGCGCGCACGCATCCGTGTGACTCGTTTCTCGGAACGCGTTGCGGCGCTGATATCCATGAGCCTTTGGCTAGGGGTCGGCATCGCAGGACGCGTGATCGGTCTGCTGTGAATCGATTCCGCCGCCCGAGTCCGCATAGGAAGTAATAGTTTCCGCCTATCCAACTGTCTGGGCTTTCGATTCACAGCAGATTTTCCCCACCTTTCAGGCTCAACCCCAAACAAGCGAGTGCCAGGAGTAAAGCCTAACGGCGATCTGCTCCACCCGAAATAGCCAGAGGTCCGTCTGTCCGCGGCAGTGGTCAGGCTGTCACGTTTTGCCGGGCTGTCCGATCATAGTGTGCAGATGGACGCACTGACCGCCAACACGTTTACCGAGCACCGCCAGTATCTTTTCGCACTGGCTTACCGCATGACCGGCTCCGCCGCCGATGCCGAAGATCTCGTGCAGGAGACCTGGCTCCGCTGGCAGCGCGCCGGGCAGGAGGAGATCCGCGTTCCGCGCGCTTTCCTCACTACTGTCATCACGCGCCTGGCCATCCAACACCTCGAATCCGCGCGCGTGCGCCGGGAAGAATACGTCGGCCCGTGGCTTCCTGAGCCGATGGTCACCGCAGAGCAGCGCGACTCAGCCGAACTCTCCGAGTCGCTCACCATGGCCTTTCTCGTGCTGCTTGAAAGCCTCAGCCCTGTCGAGCGCGCCGTCTTTCTTCTGCACGAGATCTTCGATTATTCACATGCCGAGACGGCCCTGCTCGTGGGCAAGACCGAGACGGCATGCCGCCAGCTTCTCAGCCGCGCGAAACGCGCTCTCCGGGATCGGAAGTCCGAGCGGCGCCCGAAATACGAGGCGCGCCCCGCCGCGGCAAAGCAGCTTTCTGACGCCCTCTCCCATGCCATGCAGGGCGGCGATCTCGCCTCTCTCATGACCTTGCTCGACGAACAGGTTATCGTCTACTCCGACGGAGGCGGCCTGCGCCGCGCCGCCATCAATCCTATCCGCGGCCCCGAGCGCGCGGCGCGCTTCCTCATCGGTGTCGCCCGTAAAACCAGCGACGGCCTCAATCGCTATGCCACTGAGATCAACGCCCAGTGCGGCTTGCTCGGCTTCCGCAAAGGAGAGGTGGAAAGCGCGCTCGTCATCGACACCGCGGAGGGCCGCGTTCGGGCCGTCTACATCGTCGTCAACCCGGAAAAACTGCGCCATTTACCCGAAGAAAGGAACTTCCATGATCCCCGCATCCCGTCTTGATTACGCCAAGGCTTCACCCGAAGCCGTCCAGGCGATGTATGGCCTTGAGCGCGTCATCCGCAACAGCGGCCTCGACACCACGCTCCTCGAACTCGTCAAAACCCGCGCCTCTCAGCTGAACGGCTGCGCCTTCTGTATCGACATGCACACCAAGGACGCCCGCGCTCACGGTGAAACCGAGCAGCGCCTCTACGGCCTGAGCGCCTGGCGCGAAACGCCCTTCTACACCGAACAGGAGCGTGCCGCACTCGCCTGGACCGAGACCCTTACCAACATCCAGCAGGGCCATGCCCCGGACGCAGCCTTCGAAGAGGTGAAGCAGCATTTCAACGAGAAGGACCTCACCAACCTGACTATCGCCATCACCACCATCAACGCATGGAACCGCATTGCCATAGGCTTCCGCATGGAGCCAGGCTCCTACCAGCCTTCATCCGCTCACTAAGTGGCAGTCACCAAAAAATCTTCGGAGCCCCTCACGGGGCTTCCTCTTGTTAAGGATTTATATGGATTGAAAGCTTGTGGTCGTCGTGCGCTCCCGGCGTTATCTTCATTTGTTCTTCCGATCCCGGCCTTATTCTGCGTCCACCGCGCAGCGAAAGCCAAGTGCGCCGGAGCGGTCGTAGCTCGGCGCCATCATCAGCAGCTTGCCGTGCGTGTCGTTTCGGTAGGCTTGTGGAAAATACCAGATCGAGCCCTGCGGCTGATAGTAGCTCCCGCCGCGCAGGATGCCGCCGCGGGTGTGCTCGTCCACATATTCATCCGTCCATTGCCACACGTTGCCTACCAGATCCATCACGCCAGAGGGGCTTGCGCCTTTAGGATGCGCATCGACACTGTCCGGGCCTCGCATCGTGCGTCCCGGATCCGCTGCGGGCACCGCATCTGCTTCCCAATGATTCCCCCACGGATAAACACGGCCATCCGTTCCTTGCGCCGCATACTGCCACTCCCACTCGTGTGGAAGCCGCTTACCCGCCCAGTTCGCATAGGCGCGTGCATCTTCGATCGAAACCCATGTCACCGGCTTGTTATCCCAACCCTGCGGATAACTGCCGTCCTTCCAGTCCTTCAGAAAATTCAGATCGTCCTTCGGATGGTAGTGCGTTGCGTCGAGGAACTTCTTAAACTGCGTGTTCGTTACAGGGTATTTGTCGATGTAGAACGGCTTGATCGTCATGCGCTCTTCGTGAAAGCGCCGTGCGGAATTCTCCCAGGGATACTGCACATCCACACCGATGTCGTCCGAGCCCTCGACTTCAATTCCCTTCACGCGAAACACATATTCGCCCCCATCGATCTTCACCATGCCTTCCGGAGTGCTCCCGGCGCGTTTGGTCGATGCTATTTCGACCATCTGTTGCGGTACGGCTTTCCATTCGTGCGAGTAAGACGAGAGCGGCTGCGTGGTTATCGCCTTCATCTTCTCCATCAGTTTTCCTGTCGCCGCATCAGGCTCATCGGCCGTTGCCAGCACCATGCCAAAGCCGTGCGCCTCGATCGGGAACGATAGCACTGTCTCATTGCCCTCATGCACGGCTTTCAATTCCGCGCCATGATAAAGATCGAAGTAGCGCATGCCTTGTTCGTATGGCACACTCATCTGCCGTCCGCTCACGTCGTATTCGTTGCGGTTCACGATCGTCCAGATTGTTTTGTTTTCGAGTGGCCAACGGCTGGCAAAGATGCCGTAGACGTGCGTCGGGTAGAAGGGCTCCCAGCCGGTGCTTGCAAAGAACGGCGCCACCGCTCGCTCCATCGTGGCCACTCGCCGCGTCGCTTCGCCATCGCGCGGCGTTATTCCATTCCAGATACCCCACACATTCTCCCAGCTCTCCCAGCCTTCGCCGTTGAAGAATGCATATTGCAGATCGTCGGTCTTATCGCGATTCCAGCGTCCCTGGATATTGACCTGATGCCTCGGCTCAATCCAGCGATATTGGTCGACTGTCGGCGCAAACTGGAACTTGTACTGGCCCCAGGTGAGCACATTCCACGCCAGCGCCTCATCGGAAGGTCCGTTCTCCGGCTCGAATGCAAGCGGGTGTCCGGCTTTGTCTGCGGCCAGCGAAAAGGCCAGCGGCACACCATCCTGCGTATCTCCATTTACGCCGTCCGCATCGATTTCTTTCATGAACTCGGCCGTTGCCTCGGGCCAGGGTTTTCCCGGATCGCGCGTGCCCTGATCCCACATCATCATCGGGAAGAGCACCTTGACCCCGCGCCGATGAAAGTCTTCGACCATCTGCCGTACGCCGGCCACACCGCCCGGCATCGAACGCACCATGTCCTGCTGGTTTCGGTCATCGATCCCCATGTTCGGATATGTCGCCCAGATCAACACGGCATCGATACCGCCGTAGCGCTTTTCAAGGTCATCGAGATAACGATCGACTGTGTATCTTCCGGCGACAGGATCGTAGAAATAGCGGTCATGCACCATCATCTGCGGCTGGATGAAGGCTGACTGCGCCCACTTGAGCTCGGGCATGGCATAACGCGAGCCATCGTACCCCACGCGAATCTTGCGCTCTTCGCGCCATGAGGTCACAGACTTCAGCCATTCCTGATGCGTGCTCTCGCTGCACGGCGCATCGCCACCTTCCCAGGGCATGTGCATGGTCAGGCACGCCGGTGGCGGAATCTGTTGTTCACGCGGCATGTAGCGGAAGTCCTGCGCCTGCGCAACTCCCGCGAGCAGCAACGCAGCCCCGAAGGCCGCAGCTGCGCGCATTCTCAACTGGATACTGGTCATGCTCACTCCCCTATCTCCGGCCCTCAAAGACGTTATTCTCTGCGCGAGCTACCTGAATTCGAACGCCGCCCGCAACCCTTCGCTACGCGCTGCCCAGCAACTGCTCAACCTCCGCGATCGACGGCATCGAGGGCTGTGCGCCGGCACGCGTCACCGAAATAGCGGCAGCGGCGGCAGCGAAGCGTGCGCTGTTTTCAGCGCTGCGATTCATCATGAGTGCGGCAGCAAAGGCGCCGTTGAAGGCGTCGCCTGCCGCCGTGGTGTCGACCGCATTCACTTTGAAAGACGGCACCTCTTCCGCCACTCCGTTCTGCGTTGCCAGATAGACACCGCGCGATCCGAGTTTCAGCAGCACGCCCCTTGCGCCCTTCTCCATAAGCACGCGCGCAGCCGCCGAAGGTTCGCCCGCACCCGCGCCATTGAGAAAAAATGCCGCCTCGGTTTCGTTGGGTGTAAACCACTCCACCAGGCTGAACAGCTCCTGCGGCAGGTCCCTTGCAGGAGCCGGGTCGAGCACCAACGGTACGTTCTCTCTGGCGCAGAGCTGCGCCAGATGCAACACCGTCTCAATTGGAATCTCAAGCTGCGTTAGCACCACACCCGCGGAGCGAATCAGTGCGGTGTTCGCATCGATATCGTTCGGCGAGACATGCGCATTCGCGCCTGGGGTGATCACGATCGAATTCTCGCCTGTCTCGGCTACTACGATCACCGCTACACCCGACGTGCCAGCCGATGTCGCCACGGCGGAGATATCCACGCCTGCGCCTGTCAGATGGTCTCGCAACTCGCGACCGAAGGCGTCATCTCCCGTTCTACCCACCAGCGCCACCGGGTAGCCGAGCCGGGCGACGGCGACGGCCTGGTTCGCGCCCTTACCTCCGGGATGAATCTGAAAATCCGATCCCTCCACGGTCTCGCCTTCCACCGGAATACGAGATGTATTGGCTACCAGGTCGATATTGATACTGCCCACCACCACGACTGGCTTTTGCCCAGTCCCCATAGCTTCTCCTTCTACTTCTCTAATGCCCAACGATTGGAGCCAGCGCAATCGCGCCCAGCCCGCACAGGAAGAAAACAAACATCCATAACAAAAACTGCCTTGAACGCGCAGGCGCAGCGGTGAACTCCCGCCAGATGAAGACGCCCCACGCTGCGGAAACCATGGTGGCTCCCTGCCCGATGGAATAAGAAACCGCAGGTCCAACGATATGCGCGCGCGATGCGACGAAGTTCAACACCGCGCCTGTGCACCAAATGACGCCACCGAGCACGCCCCACAGATGCCACGAGCCCCTGGCCTGCCATAGCCCCTGCAATGCGACGGGCGCGCTGCCATCAAGCGGCTTGCGCATGAGCAGATAATTGAATGGGATGGCACAGAGCACGACGCCGATCGAAAAGAAGAACGTAACGGCATAGGGTCCGGGCGCATCGATACCGCTCATCCCCTTCGACACAATCGGATAGAACGTGCCCATCAGCAGGCCGGCAACGAGGCTGATCACCACACCGCGTGTACTCAAGGCACGTTGCGCCGTCTCGCGCAGGCGATAGGCAACTGCATCAAAGAGAATCGCGACCGTCACCAGAGCAATGCCGCCGAACAGCAGGAGAGGATTCCCGGCCGGAGAAAGGATGTAACTGCTGATAGCGCCGACGATCAGCGCCAGGCCGATCCCGACGGGAAATGCGACTGCCAGGCCCGCGATGTCGATCGCTGCCACCAGCAACAGATTGGCGACGTTGAAGACAGCGCCCCCGGCGATCGCATAAAAGATGTGAGGAGCTGTCGCGTGCGCAATGTCTAAGAAGAACGGCCGTCCTGAAGTCCCCATGCTTCCCAGCGTCACGCCCCACAGGAGCGAGCCCACCAGAAGGCCGATGACGTAGTCCCAGTAGAAGAGCTGGAAGCGATATCCCTGGCAGAGCTTGAGCGTGTTCGCCCAGGATCCCCAGCAGAGCATGGTGATGACGATGAACGCGAGAGCAACGGAGTAGGTCTGCGGCTGGAACAAGCTTCACCTCATGGTTTTTCGTGTGCGGCCATCTCGTTCCGCCATCTTCATCCCGCCGCGCAGATCGGTCTACTCCTGCATTTCCGGCTACACATCTCCACCAACCTGAAAGCTTTCAAATCAGCGCTGTCGAAGCATAGGGATGCTCCCCGCACGCTGTCAAGGAATAGTTTCTCTTTTCCTTCCGGAGCATACCTGGCTCTGCTTGCAGCACGCTGCAGACCTGCGGCGCGCATGTGATATGTCTTTGATACAGACCTCTGCAGGATCGCGGCTTCTGTGCGCTCCCGCCTGGCGTCTGTCGTACTTCCACAGGAGCGCGCAAAGCATGGCCAACATGAAGGAGATTGCGAAGATCGCCGGCGTCTCGCTCGGCACCGTCTCCCATGTCCTCAATGGCTCCGCCGCAGTACGAGAACCGCTCCGCAAGCGGGTGATGGAAGCGGTTGACGCTCTGGGATATCAACCGAGCCAGCTTGCACGCGGACTGCGCCGCGACAAGACCAACATGATCGGGATGATCATCCCCGATGTCACCAACCCCTTTTTCCCTGCCGTGGTGCGAGGTGCCGAGGATGTCGCCTTCGAGCACGGATATCGCCTTGTGCTCTGCAACACCGATAACGATCACTCGAAGGAGATCGCCCATCTCAACGAGCTGCGCACCTATCTGCCTTCAGGCTTGATCGTGATTCCTTCGAATTTCAGCGACCTCACGACACAGGCCGAATCCTATCGCCGCTCCGGCGCGGCTGTGGTTTGCGTCGATCGCCTACCCAAGGATTGGAACGGCGACACCGTGACAGCTGACAATGAGCACGGCGCCTACGACGCAACCAACTATCTCCTGCGCCAGGGCCATCGCCACCTAGCCATTATCACCGGCCCTCGTCACCTGACGAATGCGCAGCAACGCTTAAAGGGATTCAAGCGGGCGCTCCATGAGAAGAAGATTTCGATTGGGCCTGAATATATTCAGGAGACCAGCTTCGACCAGCAGGGCGGCCATGCAAAGACACTCTTACTGCTTCGCATGATTCCACGGCCTACGGCGATCTTCGCCGGCAACGACATGATTGCTTTCGGTGCGATCCTGGCCTTTCGGGAGGCCGGTCTGCGTTGCCCGGAAGACATTTCCCTGATTGGGTTCGACAATCTCGACATGGCCGAAATGTGCAGCCCATCCTTGTCTTCGGTCTCGCAGCCCGGGTATCAGATGGGCAACGCTGCAGCCCGCATCCTGATCGACCGTGTGCGCGGCGATGCAGGGCCGGCAAAGCACGTTGTGATCGAGACCGCTCTCAAGATTCGTGAATCTGTCGCGCCACCTCCTGCTGGCTCATCCAACGGTCGCCGCCCGGCACGTTAGCCCATTCTCCCGCACAGCTGTTCCCCTATCTATTTGCAAATCACCGGGGGAATAGCGCCTTCCATCAATTTCTCAAAATCCAGTTGACAAGAATCGCGGGCCGACACTACGCTTCTCGCCGAATTTATTGAAAGCTTTCAAAGCGGACCGGAAGTTATCGGCTCGATGGAAAAGCTTACCTGCACTTTTACCGGGAGAGAGGCATTTTATGCCGAAGACTTACACGCCACGCTTGAGGTCTGTACTCCTTTGCCTTGCCGTCGCGATACTCGCGATGGCAAGACCTTCCTTCGCTCAATACAGCAGCGGAATCGAGGGCACAGTCGTCGACTCTACGGGGGCCGTGATCGCCTCTGCGACGGTCAAGCTCACAAACCAGGACACCCAGGTCACGCAGACCGCGACCTCGAATCCACAGGGCTTTGTTCAGATTCTGCACCTGCCGCCCGGCCGCTACACTCTTTCCGTCACGGTCTCAGGCTTCACCACCTGGGAGCAGCGCGATATCGACATCGAAGGCACGGATATTCGCACCGTCTATCCAAAGCTCACCGTCGGCGCAACGCAATCCACTGTTGAGGTGACGGCCACATCCTCCTCCGTTGAGACGACCAGCGGCACCATCAGCCGCACACTCGAGCAGCAGACCGTGAACAATGCTCCGCTCGTTGGCGAGAATCTCTATGCCAGCGTCGCCACGCTCGCACCCGGCGTCACCGGGCTTGGTGGATCCTTCGGCGGCGCGAGCAGCTCCGGCTCACAGGGAACAAACAGCTTCAATGCGGAGCCGGGCTTCCAAATTATCGCCGCCGGACAGCGCCAGGAAGACAACGAATACCAAGTGGATGGAACCAGCGTGAATGGCAACTCGCGCGACGGCATCACCAATCTCACACCGGAGCCGGACAGTGTCGCGCAGATGAAGGTAAGCACTGATGTGTTCTCCGCAGACAAAGGCCGCCAGAGCGGAGCGCTCATCGAAGTCTTCACCAAGCCGGGCACGAACAAGTTTCACGGCACGCTTTCGGAGTTCTACACGGGATCGGCGCTCACTGCGCGCACGGAGTTTCAGAATGTGGTGCCGCGTTATCTGCGCAACGACTTCGGAGGTTCCGTCGGCGGTCCCATCATCAAGGACCACACTTTCTTCTTCGGCTCGCTCTTCTGGAGCAAAAGCAACCAGGGCGTGACGTTGACGCAGACAATGGAAACATCGGACTTCGTGAACTTCGTTACGTCCAACTTCCCCAACTCACTTGCCTCTGCGTTCTTCAAGGGAGCTCCCTCCGGCGGCACACCGACCAGTGGATTTCAGACGGTGGCACAGATCGAACAGTCGCTCGAAAGCCCCTATCCCATCCCGGCCAACGTTCCTGGCGACCTTGTAGCGATCGGCAATGTGTCTATCAACCAGTCGCCCATCAACAATGGGTTTCAAGGGCACGCGCGCATCGATCACAACTTCAACGCCGGTAACGACAAGCTCTTCTACAGCCTCTTTCGCAACACGACTCAGGGCGGGGTTGCGAATCCTCGCCCGAACGACGCCTATGTGAGCCCGAATGCAACGTGGTACCACAAGATCGACTACGTGCATGCCTTCTCGCCACGCCTGCTCAATGAGGCAAGCATGTCGTATGTGCGTGCTGATGGAGATCAGCCCGCGGCTCCGGACGATCTGCCTTCGCTGCCGAATGCTTATCCGGGCGGCCTCGGCGGCGGCTTCTCTTCGTGGGGACCATCAGGCTGGGTGCACAACAACTGGAACTGGCATGATGTGCTCACGTATGTGCAGGGCGCTCACACCATTCACGTCGGCATCGATGTCGACCGCCAGCAGGACCTCGATAACTTCACGGCTGGCCTCGACAGGCCTACCTTTTATTTTGCCAACATCGTCGATTTCGCCACCGATCGTCCTGACTACCAGAGCGGCCCTATTGTGGATGTGCAGAAAGGCGGGACCGCGCAGAGCCTCTACTCCCGCGTGCTGATGCTGCAGACCGCTCCGTACGTGCAGGATGACTGGAAGGTGAACAAGAAGCTGACAGTGAATGTGGGCCTGCGATACGACTACTTCGGCCATCTCGGCACA
>NZ_JASGFD010000086.1:0-12049 GCF_047605705.1 Silvibacterium sp.
TGAGCCCTGAGCCCTGAGCCCTGAGCCCTGAGCCCTGAGCCCTGAGCCCTGAGCCGCATCTCGCGAGCAGCGGGAGCAGAGGCCGAAGGCAGATCGCCCAGCGCGCAGCAGCCTTACGGCGTGGTGCTGGTGTGGTCGAGGATGATGCGCCACCCCCCTGAGTCGTCCTTTTGTGGCTCGTGCTCAAAGGTGAGGGAGAAGATGCCATGGGCGTCGCCTCCACCGGCGGCGGTGCGGGTCAGGTGGAAGCGGCCGGTGACCACGGCGTAATCGGAGCCGAGCATGCGGACCAGGAAATCGCTGAAGTCGAGATGACCCATGGCCTCCGGCGTGGAGTAGTTCTTTTTGTACCGCTCGAGGATGGGCTGGTAGCCGTGCTGCACGCTGGAGCCGATGAAGGTGGTCCCGGGGGAGTCCTTGTAGCCGCGCATGAAGGTCACGACGTCGCCCCGGTTCCAGGCCTCCTGCTGGTCCTTGAGCACCTGGAGGATGGCCGCGGGGGCCTGCGCGGCCACTTGTGCGTGGGCACGCCGATCCTTTTGCTGGAGGAACAGGACAGCGGCATTGACCAGCAGCGCTCCGGAAAGGAGCAGGATCACAACAGATGAGGGGAGTGCGAGGCGGCGGCCAGGATTCGAGGTCATGGGCATTCTCCAGAGGCTCCCAGTGTGCCAGAGATTGCACCGGATGTTGGGCTGTTGACGCAGTTGGAGATAATTCCGCGCGCGGCGGGTGCGGAAAGCGAACTCGAACGTCAAACGGTGAGGCGAGTTCGGGAGGCGAAGTCCCGCACCTTCCGATAGACTAAAAACGGATTTGGGAGTCTACAGGGGTCGCCATGCCTTTAGAGGCGGGTTTCCAGTGCGCGGGCTGTGGAGAGTGGAATGAGACGGTTGTGGATGAGAGCGGAGGCCGCCGGCAGAGCTACGTCGAGGACTGCCAGGTGTGCTGCAAGCCGAATGTGCTTGCCATCGAATGGGACGGCGAGGGGTACCTCATCCGGGCTGAACTGGAAAGTTAACCGCTCAGGGGCGCATCGCGCCGCAAACGTCTGATGGCACAGGGTACTCCGGCGCGCACTGCGGAGTTGGGTTCTACCCGTTCCGTCCCTTATAATCGCCTTTTCCTCAAGATTCGCCTGATTTTCTGCAGTGAGGGTGTGACTATTTTTCCCGTCGAACGCTGGGGCGCAAGCTCCTCCGCACAAAAGAGCCAGACTTTGCGCCGTAGCCTCCGTCGCTCGCTGCAGTTTCTGCCGTTGTTCTGCTGCCTCCTCGCGTTTACGGCCTGGGGACAGCAGCAGATCGTTAGCCAGATCCGTGTCATCGGGAATCGTGAAATCCCGAAGGAAACGGTCCTGGCGCGCATGTTCAGCCACGTCAACGATCCCTACGATCCGCTGACGGTCGAGCGTGACTTCAACTCGCTGTGGAACACGGGCTACTTCGACAACGTGTACATCGAGAAGGAAGACTCGCCGAAGGGCGTGATCCTGGACGTGTACGTCACCGAAAAGCCGACGATCCGCGAGATCAACTACAAGGGCCTGAACTCCCTCACGCAGTCCGACGTACTGGACCGCTTCAAGAAGGAGAAGGTCGGCATCTCGGTCGAGAGCAAGTTCGACGAGGCGCGCATGGCGCACGCCATCGCGGTGCTGAAGGAACTTGAGGCCGAGCACGGCCACCAGTTCGCCGAGATCAAGCCGGACATCAAGAAGATTCCGCCGGCCTCGGTGCAGATCAACTTCGTCATCAAGGAAGGCCCCAAGGTCAAGGTGGGCGACATCCGCTTCACGGGCAATGAGCACGTGAGCTCGCGCGACCTGCGCGCCTCGATGAAGAACCTGCGCCCGGTCGGTATTCCGCACTCGATCTTCCTCGAGAACCTGTTTGCGCGTACCTATGACGCCAGCAAGCTCGAAGAAGACTCCGAGCGCGTGCGCCAGGCCTATCGCGACCGCGGCTACCTGCGCGCCAGCGTGGGCGACGCCAAGACGCACCTGCGCAATGAAACCGGACTGTCGATGATCACGTTCCGCCCGAAGAAGGGCAAGCGGATCGACATCACGCTGCCGATCGAAGAGGGCGGCCGCTATCGCCTCTCGAAGATCACCTTCACCGGCAACAAGGCCGTGACCAACGTGAAGGCCCTGCGTGCGCAGATCCCGGTCAAGGACGGCGACTACTTCAACGCGACCGTCTTCTATAAGGGCACCGAAAACCTGCGCAAGGCCTATGGCCAGCTGGGTTACATCAACTATTCGGGTATCCCGACGCCCACCTTCGACGAAGCGAACCACACGGTCGCCTTCAACATCGATATCGATGAAGGCAAGCCGTTCTATGTGTCGCGCATCGAGTTCCAGGGCAACACCACCACCCGCGACTTCGTCATCCGCCGTGAGCTGATGCTCGAAGAAGGCCAGGTTTACAACAGCCGCCTGTGGGAGCTGAGCCTCCAGCGCCTGAACCAGCTCGACTACTTCGATCCGCTCAAGGTGGATCAGGACTCCGAGACCCATCAGAACACCGAGGCGGGCACGGTCGAACTGCTGCTCAAGGTGAAGGAAAAGGGCAAGAACTCGATCGGCCTGAACGGCGGCGTCAGCGGCCTGGGCGGATCGTTCCTCGGCCTCAACTACCAGACCAACAACTTCCTCGGTCTTGGCGAAACGCTCAGCGTGCAGGCCAACGTCGGTGAAGTGCAGCGTAACGTGCGCTTCGGCTTCAACGAGCCGTATGTGCACAATCGTCCGCTGAACCTCGGCTTCCAGATCTTCAACACGAAGCAGGATTACAACTCGTCGAAGAACTACAGCCTCACCGGCTCTGCGAACCAGCAGAACGCGACGCAGTCCCTGCTCCAGAAGTACAACCAGTCGTCGACCGGCTTCTCGGTTTCGGGCAGCTACCCGCTTCCGCACCACAGCTTCAAGCGTGTCGGCTTTACCTACACGCTGGATCGCTCTTCGGTGTCGACCTTCAGCGCGGCCTCGAGCAGCTTCTTCCAGACGCTGGCCTTCCGCAGCGGCATCCAGGGTCAGAACGCGCTTGAAGGCATCGTAAGCAGCATGGCGGCCTTCAGCTTCATGGATAACAAGCTGGATGCGACCTACCAACCGCACTCGGGCCATGAGCTTTCGGCTCTGTTCCAGGTGGCCGGCCTCTGGGGCAACGTCCGCTACATCAGCCCGACGGTCGAATACCGCAGCTTCCACCCGGTGCGTGGACTGAAGTTCGACAAGGAAGGCCACAACGTCTTCGGTTACCGCCTGCAGGCCTCGTACATCCACGGCATCAGCGGCGACGTGGCTCCTCCGTTCAACCGCTTCTATTCGGGCGGCGAGCAGGAACTGCGCGGCTTCGATATCCGCTCGGCGACCCCGTACGGCTTCGTGCCGACCAAGGTGCTGTTCAACCTGACCAACCCGGACGGCAGCACGGTTCCACGCGATCCGACGAACCCGTCGGACGGTGCGATCCAGATTCCCCTGCCGGTGTACGGTATTGCCTCGATCGGCGGCGATCTCAACATCGTTGCCAACCAGCAGTACACGATTCCGATCTATGCGCGCACGGTGGCGTTCGTGATCTTCAACGACTTCGGCATGGATATGGCGACGTCGACCACCCAGCTGCGCCAGAGCCCGGAAGGCCAGGCGATGCTCGACTCCCCGCTGTATGGCTGCCCGAACTACGTCAACGGCGCCTGCCAGGGTGGTGTGCAGATTCAGTTCAACAAGTACATCGAGCCGATTTCGGGCACGAACTATGCTCCGCGCGACTCGATCGGCGGCGAGCTGGATGTGATGATGCCGATCATCAACGCGCCGTTCCGTATCTACTACGCGTACAACCCGCTCACCATGCACAAGGACTTTGCGCAGACCAACCTGATCACCCGCAGCATGTTCCCGACGGGTGGCGCAGGCGACTATACGTATGCTCTGTCTCAGGAACTTTACGGTTCCCAGCTGCAGCTGCGTGAGCCTAAGAAAACGTTCCGGTTGTCGGTCGCAACGACGTTCTAAAAACGGGGAAAACCGGCGGAATTCAGCATATTTTGACCATCCGCCGGTTTGACCTTGCCTATGGGCGCACCTATAATTCGGCTCAGTTCCTGAGATTGTCTTCTGGTCGTGTCTCGTCACCGCAATCCGATCGTCTAAAGATCGGTATCTGCCTCACGAACAACGCAGCAGGTAGATCAGGAAGCGATGTTCGCTTCCGCATGTGCGGGCGATCCAACTGAAAACGGAGGAAACTTTCATTTCCATGATGCGTGTAATTTCACGTTCGATGACTTTTGCCGGTCTGCTGGCCGCGGGTATGGGCGCGAGCGCTTTCGCTCAGACGGGCGCCGCCGCAGCCGCAGCGACCGCTCCCACGGGCGCTACCAAGGTTGCTGTGATCAATTTCCAGGCCGCCGTTCTGGGGAGCAACGAGGGGCAGCGGGACATGGCTGAGCTCCGGCAGAAGTTCGAGCCGAAGCAGACGCAGCTGAAGAACGAAGCCGACTCCATCGACGCGCTCAAGAAGCAGCTGCAGACCTCCGGCAGCACGCTGAGCGACGCCGAGCGCCAGACGAAGCTGAAGCAGATCGACGAAAAGGAGAAGGAGTATCAGCGCAACGGTGAAGATGCGCAGAACGACTTCCAGGGCGAGATGCAGGAAAGCTATCAGCAGCTGGCCGAGAAGGTTTTCGCGGTGCTGAACAGCTACGCGAAGGACAACGGCTACGGCCTGGTGCTGGATGCCAGCGCCGGTCAGCAGCAGCAGCTCCCGACGGTCCTCTGGGCCAACCAGGGCGCCGACATCACCAAGGCTGTGGTCGATGCCTACAACGCGAAGTCGGGCGTTCCCGCGCCTGCGCCTTCGGCTCCGACGCCGGCAAAGCCTGCCGCTGCGCCGCGCACGGCTCCGAAGCAGTAAGCCAAGCAAAAATCAGGGCGGCCCGCAAGAGCGGGTCGCCCTTTTTGCTGCTACAATTTATTGACGACCTCCGTTCCGGAGACTCGGATTCTGTGGAAAAAAATGTGGAAGATTTTCCGACTCCTGGGGGAAGCACCCCAAGTTTGGATGTCTCCGGCTTTCTGCGCTTCCCGGTTTGATCTTTGTAAATATTTGATAATAAAAGGCTTTTTCGCAATGCGAAAGACAACGCCGACGTGTGCCCGAAATGGCGCATTCGCGGCGGCGCGCCTAACTGCTTTCCACAGAAGCGGTTAAAGGCGTGTGACTTTTGCATGCCCCAAAATGGAACGCGGAGAGCGCAAAGGGCAGAAGCCGAAGCTTCTGCCCTTTCTGTTTTGCATCTGTCGGGAACTTAGCGGCCGCTGTCTTCGCCGATCTTGAGTACGGCGAGGAAGGCTTCCTGCGGAATATCGACCTTGCCGATGCGCTTCATGCGCTTCTTGCCTTCCTTCTGTTTCTCCAGCAGCTTGCGTTTACGCGAGATGTCGCCGCCGTAGCATTTGGCGATAACGTTCTTGCGGATGGCGCTCACCGTTTCGCGGGCGACGATCTTGGCGCCGATGGCGGCCTGGATCGCGACCTCGAACATCTGCCTTGGGATCAGCTCGCGCATCTTCGAGACCAGCGCCTTGCCGCGGTCGTAGGCAAAGTCGCGATGCACGATGATCGAGAGCGCGTCGACCGACTCGCCGGAGACCAGGATGTCCATCTTGACCATCGGCGAGACCCACGTTCCGGAGATGTGGTAATCGAGCGAGGCGTAGCCGCGCGAGACGCTCTTGAGGCGATCGTAGAAGTCGAGGACGATCTCGTTGAGCGGCAGCTCGTAGGTGATCATCACGCGAGTCGGGGTTACATATTCGAGGTTCTTCTGCCGTCCGCGCTTGTCTTCCACCAGCTTGAGGATGCCGCCGACATATTCCTCGTTGGTGAGGATGGTGGCGGTGATGATCGGCTCCTCGATCTGCTCGATCTCGGTGACGTCGGGCCAGCGCGAGGGGTTATCCACCTCGAGGGTCGAGCCGTCGGTCATGGTGATCTTGTAGCGCACGCCCGGAGCGGTGGTGATCAGGTCGAGGTCGAACTCGCGTTCGAGGCGCTCCTGGATGATCTCCATGTGGAGCAGGCCGAGAAATCCGCAGCGGAAGCCGAAGCCGAGCGCGGCCGAGCTCTCCGGCTCGAAGAAGAAGGACGAGTCGTTGAGGCGAAGCTTCTCGAGGGCTTCGCGCAGCATGGTGTGCTCGTGCGAGTCGACGGTATAGAGGCCGGCGAAGACCATCGACTTGATGTCTTCGAAGCCGGGCAGCATGTCGTCGGCAGGTGCCGAAGCGTCGGTTACCGTGTCGCCGATCTTGGTGTCGGCGACGTTCTTGATGGTCGCGACAAAGAAGCCGACTTCACCGGCGGAGAGTTCCTGGATCTCGACGGGCTTGGGTGTGAGCACGCCCATGGACTCGATGTCGAAGACCTTGCCGTTCGACATGAGCTTGATCTTCATGCCCTTGCGCATGCGTCCATTGATGACGCGGGCGAGCACGATGACGCCGCGGTAGGCGTCGAACCACGAGTCGAAGATGAGCGCCTGCAGCGGCTTGTCCGGATCGCCGGTGGGCGGGGGCAGGCGGTGCACGACGGCTTCGAGGATGTCCGGTACGCCGAGGCCGGTCTTGGCGCTGACCGGAATGGCGTCGGTGGCGTCGATGCCGACGGCCGACTCGATCATCTCCTGGGTGCGCGGAATGTCGGCGCTGGGGAGATCGATCTTGTTGATGACCGGGATGATCTCGAGACCATTGGAGATGGCGAGGTAGGCGTTTGCGAGCGTCTGCGCTTCGACGCCCTGCGAGGCGTCGACGACCAGCAGCGCGCCTTCGCACGAAGCGAGCGAGCGCGAGACCTCATAGGAGAAGTCGACGTGGCCGGGCGTGTCGATCAGGTTGAGCTGGTAGGTGTTGCCGTCCTTCGCGGGGTACATCATGCGCACCGAGTGCGCCTTGATGGTGATGCCGCGCTCGCGCTCCAGATCCATCGCGTCGAGCACCTGCGCCTGCATTTCGCGCGCGGTGAGTGAGCCGGTAAGCTCGAGCAGCCGGTCAGAGAGCGTGGACTTGCCATGATCGATGTGCGCGATGATGGCGAAATTGCGGATGTACTTGCTGTCCATGAAGGGATAGAGGCGCGCAACGGGCAGCGCGGGATGAACCTTTCAAAAGACAAGTTTATCAGCAGAGGGGTGCGGCGACGGCTTCAGGGGTGGCAGCGAAGGGGCGCAATTTCGCTTTCCTGATGCGCGATGGAAGGGCGCGGCGCGTTCGGCCCCATACAATAAGCCGAGAGAGAACGCTGGCAGCTGGGTGGAGTGAGAGAAGTCCATCGCTCGTTCGTCTCAATAGAGAAAGCATGGTTATCTCCCGACCCGTTCTTGCCCTTGCCGCGACGCTCGCTGCGCTGTCCTCTTCCGCGACAGCCGTCTCGCAGTCCCAGAATGCCGCGCCTGTGCGCAATGCCGCCGAGCATCAGCGCGTGGAGCAGCTGATCCAGGGCGTCGAGAAGGCGTACCAGAACGGCGTTTCGAATTATCAGCAGGGACATCTGGCGGCAGCGCGGTCGAACTTCGACTACGCGGTGGACCAGATGTTGACCTCCGGCATCCCGATCAAGAGCGATCCGGACCTGAGCGATGAGTTCGACCACATCGTGGACGCGGTGAATACCATCGAGATGGACGCGCTCAAGCAGGGCAGCGGATTGCAGGCTCCGGCCGAACCGACGCCGGCCGAAGCCGCCGAGCAGGCGACCTTCACGGTGGACCCGGCTGTGGTGGCGCAGGCCGAGGCCGCGTTGAAGACGACCCAGTCCGATCTTCCGCTGGTGATCAACGACACGGTCGCCGGCTACATCGACTTCTTCACCAAGAGCCGCGTGGGCCACGGCACCATCGTCGCCTCGCTGCAGCGCGCAGGGCGGTATCGCGCCATGATCGCGAAGGTGCTGAAGGATGCAGGTCTGCCGCAGGATCTGATCTATCTCGCCTTCGCCGAGTCGGGCTTCCGCCCGCAGGCGATGAATGCGGGTTCGGGCGCGGGCGGCATGTGGCAGTTCATGCCGTGGGGCGTCTATGGTCTCGCGCGCAATGGATGGTATGACGAGCGCTTCGATCCGGAGAAGGCGACGCAGGCTTACGCGCGGCTCATCAAGGCGAACTACGACCAGCTGGGCGACTGGTACCTGGCGATCGCGGCCTACAACTGGGGCGCGGGCGCGGTGCAGCACGCGGTGCAGCGCACCGGCTATGCCGACTTCTGGGAGCTCTACAAGCGCAACAACCTGCCGCAGCAGACCAAGGAGTACGTGCCGGAAATCATCGCGGTGGCGCTGATCGCGAAGAACCCGAAGCAGTATGGCCTCGACGACATTACGCCCGATCCGCCGATCGTGACCGACACGGTGCAGACCGATTACGCGGTGAGCTTCCAGCTTGCCGCCGACCTGGTGGGTACGACGGCGTCCGAGATTGCCGATCTGAACCCGAGCCTGCTGCGCGGCTGTACGCCGCCGGATGAGAGCTACGACTTTCATCTGCCCGCAGGCACGAAGGATCTCTTCACCAAGCGCATCGCTGCGATCCCGGAGGACAAGCGCCGCTACTGGCGTTACCACGTGGTGCATCCGGGAGACACGCTGGAAGATGTGGCGCGTGAGTTCCACGTAAGCGCATCCGAGATCGCGACCGAGAATCAGATCGCCGAAGGCGGCGACCTGAGCGGGCTCGACGCGGTGGTGATCCCAATATCGCAGGCAACGTCGCCGAGCAAGAGCTCGATCTATGTGGCGCGCCGCGGCGATTCGCTGGTGACGGTGGCCGATCGCTTCAACGTAACGGTGGAAGACCTGAAGCGCTGGAACCATCTCAGCACTTCGGCGGTGCCTGCAGGCCGACGGCTTTACATCAGCGAGCCTGCGCACGTGAGCAGCGGCAGACATTCTTCAAGGCATGAAGTGTCGGGCAGGAGCAGCGGCACAACGAAGGCGGGAGCGTCGAAGAGCACCGGCAAGACGAAGCAGAGCACGACGAAGACGAGCGGAAAGTCCACCGCGAAGTCGAGTGCGGAAAAGAAGCCAAAGCCGCGTCATTCCTGATCGCGCGCGATGGGGAGCGATCGCGCTTCTGCATCGCGCCGCGTGAGCGGGAAGCAGGTAACTGCGGCCGGCATAAAGTGCAGATAGCGGAAAGCCGCATGGAATGCGGCTCCGCGCATGCCCACAAACTTGATTCATCCTTCGACGAACGGCTTGCGTTCCGGCGCAAAGCGTTGCATTCTGTTGCTATAATTCGCGGCGCGGGAGCTTTTCTCCGCAGCGAAATACGTCAGAAGAATCGCCAGGATAAAGAGGCCGGAGGGCCAATTCGATGCAGGATGATCGCAAGCTTTACGCAAAGAGCGACAACGATTACGCACCAGAGACCGAAGATTATCCGGAAGATCTGGAAGACGGCTTCGGCGAAGACGAGGAAGAAGAAATTTCGATTTCAGTTTCTTCCGATGACGATGATTTAGAAGACGAGGAAGAGGAGTTGAAGTCGGAGCCGGTGATCAGCGCTCCGGTGAACGACGCTCCCGCTCCTGCAGTCAAGAAAGCGGCCAAGAAGGCGACGAAGAAGGCTCCGGCAAAGAAGGCCGCAGCCAAAAAGGCTCCGGCGAAGAAAGCCGTGGCCAAGAAGTCGCCGGCGAAGAAGGCCGCAAAGAAATCTGCCGCGAAGAAGAGCAGCAAAGGCGCAAGCGGCGGGAAGGCTGTGAAGAAGTCCGCAGCCGGCAAGAAGAGCGCCAGCACCAAAAAATCAACCAGAAGAGGTACACCTTTGGCAGTTAAGAAGGCAGTGAAGAAGGCAGCGGCCAAGAAGGCTCCTGCGAAGAAGGCGGTCAAGAAGGCTGTTGTGAAGAAGGCAGTCGCCAAGAAGGCTCCTGCGAAGAAGGCAGTTGCCAAGAAGGCTCCTGCGAAGAAGGCAGCCAAGAAGGCTCCTGCAAAGAAGGCCGCGAAGAAGGCAACGACCACCAAGTAACTCCAACCCGGTTGTATTGAGGCAAGCAAAAGAGCCCGGCAAAGCGCCGGGCTTTTTTGCGTCTATTTTCCTATTGCTTTCCCATAGAGAATAGATCATGCTCTATTGGCATGCCATAGGAGGTATCGCGTGGGTGGCAAAACGGATGTCCGTCAGGGAACGCTGGCACTGATGGTGCTCAAGACGCTCGAGGTAATGGGACCGCAGCATGGGTACGGGATCGCGCGGCGCATCGAGCAGACGAGCGGCGAGGCTCTCTCGCTGAACTACGGCACGCTCTACCCGGCGCTGCTGAAGCTCGAGCAGGAAGGCGCGATCGCCTCGCGCTGGGGCGTCTCCGACAACAACCGCAAGGCGAAGTTCTACGAGCTGACGCGCGCCGGACGGAAGCAGCTGCAGCGTGAGACTGAGGAGTGGCAGCAGACCGCGGCAATCGTGGACCGGTTCCTGAGCGGACCGAGCGAGGCATAAATGCTGCATCGGGTGAGAGCGGGAGTGTTGCGGCTCGTGGGCGTGTGGCAGAGAAATGACAGCGACTTCGCGGCTGAGCTCGAGAGCCATCTGGAGATGGAGATCGAAGACGGCGTGCGCCGTGGTCTGAGCGAGCAGGAGGCGCGGCGCCAGGCGCTGGTGCGCCATGGCGGCGTTGCGCAGGCGCAGCAGGCGTATCGCGAGCGCAGGGGCCTGCCGTGGCTCGAGCAACTGGTGCAGGACGTGCTGTACGGCGCGCGGACGCTGCGCCGCAGTCCGGGCTTCACGGTAGTCGCCGTGGCAACGCTCGCGCTGGGCATCGCGACCACCACTACGGTCTTCCGCTGGATGGATGGAGTGGTGCTGCATCCGCTTGCGGGGGTGAGCGAGCCGCAGAGGATTGTGGCGCTCGATTCGCTGACGGCAAACGGCGAGGTCGTGCCGAACTCCTACCCGGACTACATCGACTTCCGCGATCGTCTCAAGCTGCTGGACGGGATCGCGGTGTATCGTCCGCATGCATTCTCGGTGGGGCCGCGTGGACGCACGGAACGCCTCGGCGGCGAGTTTGTCTCGGGCAACTTCTTCGCCGTGCTGGGCGTAAAGCCGGAAGTGGGCCAGCTCTTTTCGCCCGCGCAGTATGGCGACACGCCGAACGGCTATCCCGCTGTTGTCCTCAGCGATCGCTACTGGCGCTCGCATTATGGTGGCGATCCTTCGATCGTCGGCCGCACTATCCGCGTGGATGAGCATGAGCTCACGGTGATGGGCGTAGCCGATCCGGCCTTCCAGGGCTCCATGACGGCGATGGCCTTCGACATCTGGGTGCCGTACCTGGAGCGCCCCATGCTCGAAGGCGTGCCCGCATGGATGATGCGCGACCGGCAAGATCGCGCGGTGATCGGCATCGCGCGGCTGAAGCCGGGTGTGTCGATGGCCATGGCGCAGCAGGAGCTCGCAACGCTGGCTGCTCGCATGGCAAAGGCCGATGCCGATACGAATGCGGGCATGAGCGCAAGGCTGATCCCGATGGCTGACTCGCCCTTTGGAGCGCAGGGGCTGCTGGCTGCTCCGCTGCGGATGCTGATGGGCATCTGTCTGCTGGTGCTGGCGATTGTGTGCGTGAACGTGGCCAACCTGCTGCTGGCGCGCGCGACGGCGCGGCAGCGCGAGTACGGTACGCGGCTCGCGCTGGGGGCGGGACGCTGGCGGCTGGCAAGGCAGGTCCTCACCGAGTGCCTGATGCTGACGCTGTCCGCCGCGGTGCTCGGCCTCGTGGCCACGCGCTGGACGGTGAAGCTGCTCGCAGTGCTGCTGCCTGCCGGGCAGATGAATCTCGCGCTGCCGCAGGGCGGAGAGGTGCGCACGGCGCTGTTCACGGTGAGCATCTGCCTTCTGGCGACGGCGGCTGCCGGCGCTGCACCTGCGCTGCTGCTGGCGATGAAGCCTCCGGCGATGCCGATGAGCGAGGGGGGCCGCGGCGGCATGGCCGGGCGCGGAGGACGCCACCTCGGCCATCACCAGCGTCGAGCGCAGGCGG
>NZ_JASGFD010000087.1:0-11775 GCF_047605705.1 Silvibacterium sp.
GCCGGACGCGCGGGTGTTCGTCGCGGGCCAGTCCGCGGAGGATCTCCAGTGCGTCGGGCGTGCGGTCGCGCCAGCAGCAGAGGACGCGCACCGCGGCGGCGCGGGCCCGGGGGTCGGACGCCGTGAGGCAGCGCTTCAGCAGGTCCAGGTCGACCACGTCGTACGTCTGGTGAACCCACAGGGCCTCCAGAACGTGGTGCTCATAGCCCGGGTCGGCCGGATCGAGACCGGCGGCCCACGCGGTCAGGGCGGGTAGAACCTCGGACGACGGCCGGGCGCACAGCTCGGCCTTGGCCCGGTAGCGGACGCGGTCCTCGGGCTCTACTATTCGAACGACTCCGGGCAAACCTGGCAGCTGGCCACGATCACGGACGGCACAGGCAAGCTGGTGCAATCCAGCCAGATCGCCAATGGCAGCGGCAATCCGGCGACAGCCGTGGTCTGGAATTCCATCCGCAAGCTCTTTATCGCTGCGGTGCGCTTCCACGGTTTCTATCAGTCGCCGGACGGCGTGACCTGGACACGCATGGCCAACCAGCCGGGCACAAATCTGACCACTGTAAACTGCCCTGCCAATACCGGTGCACCTCCGTCGCAAAATTGCCCCATCTTCCGCGCCGCGCTCGCCGTGCAGCCGGTCACCGGGGATCTCTTCGCGCTGACCGTCGACCAGAACAATCAGGATCAGGGCCTCTGGCAGGATGTCTGCAACGCCGGCACACCCACGCCATCGTCCTGCACGAATGCGTCGGTGCAATGGGGTACGCGAATCGCGGATACCGCGCTCGAAGTCGGAGGCGGCGATGTGACGATTCCCCAGGCCGACTACGATCTTGTTCTTGCCGCGGTGCCTTCGCAGCAGGACACGCTGCTCTTCGCCGGCACTTATGATCTCTTCCGGTGCAGCCTGGCGAACGCCTGTGCCTGGCGCAATACGACCAACGATCAGACCTGCATGGCCTCCGGCGTGGCCCCGGCGCAGCACGCCGTCGATGCGACCGCCGCGGCGCAGGGCATCCTCTATTTCGGCAACGACGGCGGCCTCTGGCGCAGCACCGATCTCGTGAACCAACAGCAGCAGAGCTGTTCGAGCGACGACGCCACGCACTTCCAGAACCTCAACGGAGGCATCGGCTCGCTGGCCGAGGTCGAAAGCCTCGCCGAGGACGCGAGCAACAGCGCGAACCAGATGGCTTCGCTCGGCAGCCTCGGCACAGCCGCGCCGCAATCTGGTGGTACCCCATGGCTTCAGGTGCTCGACGGCTTCGGATCGGGCGCGGCGATCGACCCGGCGAGCCCGCAGAACTGGTACGCCACCTCGGAGTTCGGTGTCGGCATCAACCGCTGCACGACTGGCTCGGACTGCACCCTCGCCGGCTTCGGTTCGGTGGCGATTGGCAGCGCGGATGTGAGCGGCGACGGCGATACGCAGACGATCCCCGCGCCGTGGCTGCTCGATCCGCAGAACACCGCGAATGTGGTTCTGGGTACCTGTCGCGTCTGGAGAGGTCCCGGCACCGGCGGCTGGAACAGCGGCAGCAACCTGCTCAGCGGCATGCTCGACGGCGATCAGGGGCCGGAATGCGATGGCAACGCCGAGATTCGCTCGCTTGCCGCATCCGGCGGCAGCACGGAGCAGATTTACGCGGGCATGGCCGGCCCTCTGGACGGCGGCGAGTCCATCGCCGGGCATCTGTTCTCGGCATCGGTGAGCGCCCAGTCCGGCGCGTCGACGCAGTGGACGGATCTGGCGCTTTCGCCGGTCAACCAGCCTGCGGCCAACAGCAGCCTCTTCAACCCCGGCGGCTTCGATATCTCGAGCGTCTACGTCGATCCGCACGACGCGACCGGTAACACGGTCTATGCGACGATCTCGGCCTTCAGCGCCAATGGAGCAGGCGCGCCCACCATCTACCGTTCGGTGGATGGCGGAGCCCATTGGCAAAACCTCACCAGCACTCTGCCGAATGTGCCGGTCAACAGCGTCGTGGTCGATCCCGGCAACGCCAACATCGTCTATCTCGCCACGGATGCCGGAGTCTGGGCCACGACGGCGGTCTCCGATTGCCTCGATACCGCGGACAGCTGCTGGTCGCTCTACGGCACCTCGCTGCCGAACGCACCGGCGGTGCAGCTGGCCATCTACAGTGACAGCTCGACCTCCGGCCTGCGTGTGGCGACCTACGGCCGAGGCATCTGGCAGATTCCGCTGCTGTCTTCGGCGACGGCATTGACTTCCATGTCGGTGACGCCCGCGTCGCTCAGCTTCAACCCTGAGCAGGGCGGGACCCTGAGCGCTCCGCAGCAGTTGTTCGTGAAGAACACCGGCTCTCTTGCGTTGGCCATCACGCAGATCTCGGTTACCGGAGACTTCACCGAGTCCGACACCTGCTCCGCCCCGGTTTCGCCCGGAGACGGCTGCGTGGTCGAGGTCTATTTTCTGCCTACTGCGACCGGCACGCGCACCGGCGTGCTCACCCTCTTTGCCAATGTTCCCACTGGGCAGGTAACAGTGCCGCTCTCCGGCATAGGTTTGGCGCCATCTTCGATCGTCCTCACCCCTGTGGACGTGACATTCCCGACGACGTCCATCGGCAGCAAGTCTCCGGCGAGCAATATCACCATCTCGAATACAGGAGGCGCCACCGCCACGCTTACCGGCGAATCTGTATCGGGCGACTTCTCCATCACCGCGAACAGTTGCGGCAGCACCCTGACCGCGAACACCGGCTGCACCATCAGCGTGGTCTTCGCTCCCACGGCTTCGGGCACGCGTGCCGGCGCGCTGACGGTGACCGACAGCATTGGTGCGCAGACAGCGTTGCTGACCGGCGTGGGGCAGTCGCCGCCCACGGATAACCTTTCGCCGGCAAGTCTGAGCTTCGCGGCGCAGCTGATCGGCACCGTGAGCGCCGCGCAGTCCATCACCCTCACGAACAGCGGCGATCAGGCCCTGCCGCTCATCGCTACGCAGGTCTCCGGGGCCTTTCAGGTGGTGAACAACTGCGGCACTTCGCTTCCGGGCCACTCCAGCTGCGTCATCCTCGTGCAGTTCGTGCCGCAGGCCGTCGGCTCCGCGCAGGGAACGCTCACGGTGAGCGACGCGCTTCGCGTGCAGACTGTAAGCCTGAGCGGTGCCGGTCTTGCCCCGGCGGGCATCTCGGCTGCTCCGGCCACTCTTAACTTCGGCAATTACGGTGTCGGCGCCACCAGTCCGCCCATGACGGTTACGCTCACCAACAACAGCAGTGCCGGACTTAGCGGCCTCCAATACTCCATCGACGGAGACTTTTCGCTCGCCAGCGGAGGCTGCGGCAGTGCGCTCACGGCTGCAGCCGCCTGTTCGCTGGGCATCGTCTTCTCACTGACGCAGGTCGGCGCACGCAGCAGCACGCTTACGATCACCGGGACCGGGCTCGTTACGGCGCTGACCGTCGCGCTCAGCGGCTCCGGAGAGGATTTTTCACTCCAGGTCAGTGGCTCGTCGACCGCGACCATCACCAGCGGCCAGACTGCCACATATATGGTGCAGATTCTTCCGGTGAGCGGTTCTACCGGGACGGTCGCGCTCAGCTGTTCCGGCGCGCCCTCGACAGCCACCTGCACCGTCAACCCTGCATCGCTCACCCTGAACGGCGTGTCCAATGCCTCGGCCACGGTGACTGTCACCACGGGGACAAGCGCGTCCGCTGCCACGTCCCGTATGAATTTTTATGGAAAGGCCGTTCGCGGAGGGCCGATGCTGCTACTTGCCCTCGCTCTGCCGTGGATGACGATCCGGCGGCGGTTCGACGCGAGGCGCATGCTCCGCCTTCTTGTGCTGGCCGTGCTGTTGCTCATGCCGATTGCCTGCGGGGTCCGGGCCAGTGGCGGCTCTTCGGAGAGCGGAGGCAGCGGGAGCGGCACCACCACATCGGGAAATTACTCACTGACTGTCACCGGAACCGCTCCCGGAGTTACTCATACCGTTAGCCTGACTCTCACCGTCGAATGAGAGGGTTAAAATAAGCGAAGATGGAGCTCGCCCTGAATTCAGGGCTGGCAATAAGTCGTTCGCTAACTTCTCAGGCAAGGGGTATGATTCGCTGGTCCCGCGGCAGGCTTCCTGGCCCCGACGCGCCGGCTTCTTCTTATGCGTAGGCAACTGGTCCTGGCCTCCGGCGTGTTTCTCCTGACGCTCTCGCAGCTCGGGTTTGCGCAGACTTCGACATCTTCCGATTCTTCTACCTCGATGAGCGATACGTCATCGCAGGGCGACTGTTCGGATCCTCTTCTCGCGAGCAGTGCTACCTGCCAGGGGTCCTCCATGCAGACGACCTCCGGCTCGCAGGGCACATCCGGCATGAGCGGCTCGCAGACCGGATTGTCGGGGACGAACGGCTCGCAGCAGAATATGGTCGGCCAGCCGATGAACTACAACGACACCTCGACGTTGGGTGTCCAGCTTGCCCGCCAGCAGCTGACCGAGCGCCTTCCCGCGCAGCCACTGACCGACTTCCAGAAGTTCGTTGCCGGCACGACCGGCCAGATGCTGCCCATCTTCGGCGCCAGCCTCTTCCAGAATGGCCCTTCTACCTTTTCGCCCGTGGACCAGACCCCGGTGCCCCCGGATTACGTCATCGGTCCTGGAGACCTGCTCCGCATCCGCGTATGGGGACAGGTGAATTTCACTGCCAATGTCCGCGTCGATCGCTCCGGCGAGATCTATCTGCCGCAGGTCGGCCCGGTGCACGTAGCTGGATTGCCCTTCCAGACGCTCGATGATCACGTTCGCCAGGCCGTCGGCCGCGTCTATCGCCATTTCGACCTTACTGCGGATATCGGCCAGATTCGCGCCGTGCAGGTCTATGTCGTAGGCCAGGCGCACCGTCCGGGCACCTATACCGTCAGCTCGCTCAGCACTCTGGTCGACGTGCTCTTTACCAGCGGTGGCCCTTCTGTGAGCGGCTCGCTCCGCCATGTCTACCTCAAACGCGGCGGCCAGCAGATCGCCGACTTCGATCTTTATGACCTGCTCGTCAAGGGCGATAAGTCGAAGGACGTCAAGGTCGAGTCCGGTGATGTCGTCTATATCCCTCCGGCAGGACCGCAGGTGGCGCTTACCGGTGCCGTCCGCCGCCCCGGTATTTATGAGCTCCGTGGCGACACCAGCCTCGATGAAATCCTCTCCGCAGCCGGTGGTGCCTCCACCGTTGCAGGCGGCTCCCGGATCTCCATCGACCGCATCGCCGACCATGAGCAGCGTCAGGCGATGGAAGTCTCTTACGATCCGACCGGCCTCTCCACGGTTCTCGAGAATGGCGACATCGTGCGCCTGCTTTCGATCGTGCCCAGCTATCAGAAGAGCGTGACGTTGCGCGGTAATACCGTGAATCCTGGTCATTTTGCCTGGCACGAGGGGATGCGCCTGTCCGATCTGATTCCGGATAAGGACTCCCTGTTGACCCGGAACTACTGGCTGAAGCGCGCGCAGCTTGGACTGCCTGCTCCTGAGTTCGAACCGGTTCCCTATCTCTCGTCCCAGCAGCAGCCCACAAATCCCGTGGATCTCCGTTTCCGCCAGCAGTCGATGACGCGCCGGATCCAGGACTGCCTTACGACCACGAATACCAGCCTCAGCGCCATGGCGAATGGCACCACCAGCGCCAGCAACCAGAGCAATGTCGCGTCTATGACGCCGGGCAATCAGCCTTGCATCTACGATCCCAACTCGGCGATTGCGCAGTCGGGCGGCACGACTTCGTCTACATCCAGGTCGAATTACTCCACCGTCGATCAGACGAACGGTCAGAATATGGACGCCTTCAGCGCGTCTCCGGACGACCAGGCGACGGACGCTCTCGGCTGGCCGATCGATCCGAAGGATCGTGCCGCGAATGAAGGCAGCACCCCTGAGCGGGAAGCTGGACTGGCACCGCCCCACACCGCCTCTGCGGGTGAGCATCGCACCACGGTGCAGCTGCCGGCTCCTGAAATCGACTGGAGCTACGCCGTCATCGAACGTCTGAACAAGGACGATCTCAAGACCACGCTCATCCCCTTCGACCTGGGCAAGCTAGTGCTCAATCACGATCCCAGCCAGAATCTCGAGCTTCAGCCGGGCGACGTCATCAGCGTCTTCTCGCAGGCCGACATCCACGTGCCGCAGGCGCAGCAGACCAAGTTTGTGCGCCTCGAAGGCGAGTTCGTGCATTCCGGCGTTTACAGCGTGAAGCCGGGTGAGACGCTACGTGAGCTGGTGGCCCGCGCCGGTGGTCTCTCGCCGGATGCTTACCTCTACGGCTCGCAGTTCACGCGTGAATCCACCCGCGTGATTCAGCAGCAGCGCATCGACCAGTACATTTCCAATGTGCAACTCGAAATCTCGCGCGGCATGCTGGCGGAGACCTCGTCCGCCGTTGCTTCAGCGCAAGATCTTGCCAGCGCGAACACGGCGCTGATCGCCGAGCGCGATCTGGTCAACAAGCTGCAGCAGATTCGCGCCACCGGGCGCATGGTGTTACAGGTGAAGCCGGATAGCACGGGCGTCGCCGCGTTGCCGGACCTGCCGCTTGAAGATGGGGACGAATTTATCGTGCCTTCGCATCCAGCTGGCATCAATGTGGTTGGTTCGGTCTACGACCAAAACTCCTTCGTATTTCACCCCGACCGCAAGCTTGCGGATTACCTGCGCCTTGCTGGCGGCCCCAATCGGGACGCCGACCGCAAGCACATCTTCCTGATCCGCGCCGACGGTTCCGTCGTCAGTCGGCAGGCGACCAGCGGTGTGTGGGGCAATACCTTTGACGCTACGCCGGTCTATCCGGGAGATACTCTGGTAGTGCCGGAGAAGACCTACGGACCGTCGAATCTGCGCGGATTCCTGGAGTTCTCGCAGCTGTTCTCGTCGCTGGCATTCGGTGCGGCCGCAATCGCAATCCTGGAGTAGCGCAACAAAAACCTGGGTGACTCACCGGGGCAGGAGACTGTCTCAGGAAGGGCAGAAGTATGAACGACTGTGTCATCGTGACCGGCGGCGCCGGCTTTATCGGTTCCAACTTTGTCTTGCAATGGATTGCAAACACAGGCTCAGAGGTTGTGAACCTCGATGCGCTGACGTATGCAGGCAATCGCGGCAACCTGACTTCGCTCGACGGCAACTCGCGGCATACCTTCGTACGCGGAGATATCTGCGATGCCGCGTTGATCGCTTCTCTCTTTGAGAAGTACCAGCCGCGCGCCATTCTGCACTTCGCCGCGGAGAGCCACGTCGATCGCTCGATCACCGGGCCCGATGCCTTCGTGCAGACCAACGTCTTCGGCACCTTTACGCTGCTCCAGGCTGCCAAGCAGTACTGGGACAAGCTGCCGACCGGCGACAAGGAGGCCTTTCGCTTTCTGCACGTCTCAACGGACGAGGTTTACGGCACGCTCGAGCCGAACGATCCGGCCTTCTCCGAGACCACGCCCTACGCGCCCAACAGCCCGTATGCTGCATCCAAGGCCGGCTCCGACCACCTGGTGCGCGCCTATCACCATACCTACGGGCTGCCGACGCTTACCACCAACTGCTCGAACAACTACGGTCCCTTCCAGTTCCCGGAGAAGCTCATTCCGCTGATGATCCTCAACGCGCTTGAGGGCAAGCCGCTGCCGGTCTATGGCGACGGCCTAAACATCCGCGACTGGCTTTTCGTCGAAGACCATTGCAGCGCCATCCGTGCGGTGCTCGAGCGTGGCCGTCTCGGCGAGACCTACAACGTCGGCGGCAACAGCGAGCGCAACAACATCCACGTGGTGAACACCATCTGCGACCTACTCGATGAACTTCGCCCCGACGCGAAGATCGGCAGCCGCCGCAGCCTGATTACCTACGTGAAGGATCGTCCGGGCCACGATCGCCGCTACGCGATCAACGCCGAGAAGATCACCCGCGAACTGGGCTGGCAGCCGTCGCTGGACTTCGAAGCCGGCATCCGCAGCACCGTCTCCTGGTATCTCGAGCACCTCGACTGGGTGAATGAAATTCGGTCCGGCGCCTACCAGCAGTGGATCGAGACGAACTACGCAGAAAGGCTCTCGCTATGAAGGGCATTATCCTCGCCGGCGGCTCGGGCACGCGGCTTTATCCGGTCACGCACGTGATCTCGAAGCAGCTCCTGCCGGTTTATGACAAGCCGATGATCTACTACCCGCTCAGCACGCTGTTGCTGGCGGGAATCCGCGAGATCCTGATCATCTCTACGCCGCAGGACACCTCGCGTTTCGAAGAGCTGCTCGGGGACGGCAGCCGCTGGGGCATTTCGCTGACCTATGCCGTGCAGCCCAGCCCGGATGGTCTGGCGCAGGCCTTCGTCATCGGCAAGGACTTCATCGGGGACGACGCTTGCGCGCTCGTTCTCGGCGACAACATCTTCTACGGCCACTCGCTCTCCGGCCAGTTGAAGCGCGCAGCAGGCAAGACCAGCGGCGCGACTGTATTTGCTTACCAGGTTCACGATCCCGAGCGTTACGGCGTCGTCGAATTTGACGCTACCGGCCGTGCGGTCAGCCTTGAAGAGAAGCCCGAGAAGCCGAAGTCGCACTTCGCGGTTACCGGTCTCTACTTCTACGACAACGAAGTGGTGCGCATCGCCTCCGACCTCAAGCCCTCACCGCGCGGCGAGCTTGAGATCACCGATGTGAACAAGATTTACCTCGAAGCCGGAAAGCTCGATGTCGAAGTGATGAGCCGCGGTATGGCGTGGCTCGATACCGGCACGCATGACTCGCTCTTCGAGGCTGGCATGTTTATCCAGACCATCGAGAAGCGCCAGGGCCTCAAGATCGCCTGCCCGGAAGAGATCGCCTATCGCTACGGCTACATCACGCGCGAAGCCCTCGAAAAGCTCGCTGCTCCCGTGCGCAAGAGCGGCTACGGCCAGTACCTGCTCGCACTGGCAAAGGACACGAACACAAACCTCGAGGCCATTTAGCACCATGACTGTGACAGAAACAGCCCTCCCCGGTGTACTGATCTTCACGCCCCGCGTCTTCGGTGATGCGCGCGGCCACTTCTGCGAGACCTACAACGAGCGCGTGATGCAGGAAGCCGGACTGCCGACCCACTGGGTGCAGGACAACTTCTCCGTATCGAAGCACGGCGTAGTGCGCGGCCTGCATTACCAGGTGGTGCAGCCGCAGGGGAAGCTCGTGCGCGTGGCCTTCGGCCGGGTCATTGACGTTGCCGTAGACCTGCGCCGCAGCTCGCCGCACTTCGGCAAGCACGTCGCCGTCGAGCTCTCGGCAGAAAACGCCGCCATGCTCTGGATCCCCGCAGGCTTCGGCCACGGCTTCGCCGTACTCTCCGAGACTGCAGGCTTCGCCTATAAAGTCACCGACTACTACGCCCCGCAGGGCGAGCGCACCATCCTGTGGAACGACCCCGATCTCGCGATTGACTGGCAGCTCGATGCGGCCAGTGCCATCGTCTCCGACAAGGATCAGCAGGGCCAGCGCTTTGCCTCAGCCGAGGTCTTCGCGTAATGGCAGAGCAGCGCATCCTTATCCTTGGTGCGAATGGACAGCTCGGCCAGGCCCTCCAGCGAACCTTCGCGGGCGAGGGTCTCGTCGAGGCGCTAGGGCGTGACCGCTGCGACCTGGCCAATCTCGATCAGGTACGGAGCGCCGTTCAGGCCTTCGAGCCCACGCTGATCCTCAACGCCGCCGCCTATACCGCGGTCGATAAGGCGGAGTCTGAGCCGGAGCTGGCTGCGCTTGTCAACGCGGAGGCCCCCGGCGTTCTGGCCGAAGAGGCGAAGACGCGCGGCGCGCTGCTGGTCCACTATTCGACGGATTATGTCTTCGATGGCAGCAAGAGCAGCCCGTGGGTCGAAGACGATGCGACTGGTCCGCTGAATGTCTATGGAGCCACCAAGCTCGAAGGCGAGAGGAACATCCTCGCTACCGGCGCCCGTGCCTTCATCTTCCGCACCAGCTGGGTCGTCAGCGCGGAGGGTAAGAACTTCCTCCGCACGATGCTCAAGCTCGGCGCAGAGCGCGATGCTCTGAAGATCGTGAACGATCAGTATGGTGCGCCCACCTCGACCCACGCTCTGGCGGAGGGCACGAAGGCTGTGCTCGCTTCGGAAGGAATCAAGAGCGTGGCCAGTGATGTTTATCACATGAGCTGCGCCGGAGAGACCTCGTGGGCTGGCTTCGCGCAGGCCATCTTCGATGCGGCTGCTCTGCCGCGCGAGCAGGGATGGGCCACTGTCACCGGCATTCCTGCGTCGGAATATCCCACGCCTGCAAAGCGTCCGACCAACTCCGTGATGTCGAATGAGAAGCTTGCTGCTCACTTCGGCGTTCGCCTGCCCTCGTGGGAAGCCGAGACGCGGAGCATTCTGAAAGCACTTGGGGTGGCTCGCGGCTAAGCCGGGCCACCCCAAGGGTTCACTTCCAAGACTGCAAAGGTTCGCTAGTAGGCGCCTTCGCGGTGAATCATGACGAAGATGGTCTTCAGCACGATCTTCAATTCCATCCACAGGCTCCAGCGGGTCACGTACCGCATGTCGAGCTGCACACGCTGGTTGTAGCTCAGATCGCAGCGTCCTGAAGTCTGCCACAGGCCGGTAATGCCCGGCACTGCGTAGGAAAACATCTGCAGGTAGATGCCGTACTTGCTCTTTTCCTTGTCGACGATTGGGCGCGGTCCCACAATGCTCATTTCGCCCGCAAGCACGTTCAGCAGCTGCGGAATCTCATCCAGACTGGTCGAGCGCAGGAAGCGGCCGATCGGCGTAATGCGCGGATCGGACTTCAGCTTGTGGGTTTCCGACCACTCACGGCGCGCTTCCGCATCGGTGCTCAGGTAGTGCTCCAGCAGGCGGTCGCTGTCCTTGTACATGGTGCGGAACTTCCACACATAAATTGGATTCTGGAACTGCCCAAGGCGCCGGTGCCGATAAAGCGCCGAGCCGCGCGAAGTAGCGCAGATCACCAGCGCGATCAGCAGGCCGAGGGGCAGCAGAATTGGAAGCGCAAAGAAGATCAGCGCCAGATCGAACGCAGGTTTGACCACCCGGTACGCGAACGTCGCGATCGGGAGATTGGCCGGAACCGCCGTTGGCTGCGCGACCGCGAACTCAGGATAGGCAACGGACGTGCGTTGCGAATCCTCAGGATATCCAACTTCAGAATTGAAAAGCTCTGGTGTCGCCATGCGCTTTGAAAAGAGTGAACCTGAAATTTGCGTGCTGGGGGAAATCTTGGAACTCTTCTGGAAAATCGGTCCAAAGATCAGTTATGGGAATCAGCCCTGCCTGGACTGCTGATTCTGTCGTCAAAGACGCCGTATCTACGCATGAAGACGCCTATCCTCTCATTCAAGCTCAAGTTTTAAGACAGGAAGAACACAGTGCAGCGCTCTCATGAGCTGCATGTCCCGAAAGGAAACAAGATGCAAAGACGATTTGCTGATACGTGGCCGCTGGCTTGTTTTCTGCCCGCCGCTGGCTTCTTTTCTTCTGTGTACCGTGTTTGTGAGGCAAAAACCTTCGTGTCGCTGGTAGTTTAAATCCGCATTCCCGCGAGTTGTGCTTTCGCTTAACTCAGTTGAAACACCGGAGTAACCGCTCACGCGTTCCGCAAATACGGGTGAAGCTTTACCGGCCTATTTCGGCATATTGGGTATGCTCTAAGTTTCGGCCAGAGTGCCCTAGCTCCTCCATCGTATCTGGCAAATCTTTGGAAGTAAACAAGTCCGCTTCCTTGGACGGACTCATGATGATTACGTTAAGCGGCAGCGGAGCGGAC